>NZ_JBHJZH010000008.1:0-201543 GCF_042270935.1 Pseudarthrobacter sp. NPDC055928 | reverse complement strand
CGCTGCTCCTCGGACAACGTACTTCTTCCATGCATAGAACTGCTCCCCGAAAGTCAGAACTGATTTCTCAGTCCAACTTTCGGGGAGCAGTTCAGGATAGCCGGGCCCTTTGCTTAAGCCAATATTGCTGCTGGTGAGGAGCCTATTTCTCAGACACCCGGCAAAACCGAATCTTCGGCGATCCTCGGGCAACGTTGATTGAGTCTTGAGCCGATCTTGATGGTGCCTGTCGCAGAAGAAATTCGGCACTTAACAATTGCTGGATGATGGGCAAATACCGGCTGGTGAGGTAGGCGCAACACCGAGTGCCGCCAGAACCTCAGCGCGCTGACCGCGGCCAACCGCTAGAGTGACACGTCGACGCCTGGCAGCCCGCCCGGGGTGAGCGGGCTGCGGGCCACCAGCGCCGACGTCGTACTAATCGATGCTACGCGCGCTGGGAGATGTTGAGGATGTTGCCCTCGCTGTCCAGGAACCAAGCGGACTTGCCCCAGTCGTTGGTGGCAACACCGTTCTCCGTCTTCAGGCCGGGGAAATCGTAGTCTTCAAAGACGACGCCGCGGCCCCGCAGTTCCTCCATCTCGGCCTCGAGGTTGTCCGTTTCCCAGCCCATCTGGGTGTTCTTGGCCGTTCCGGCATTCTCTGTCTGATAGATCAGGAAGCTGGTTCCATTACCGCCGCTGTACGTCAGGCTGTCGTCCTCCATGGAGCCGGACGGTTCCAGGCCCAGCTTGTCGCGGTAGAAATCCTTCGCCCTGTTGATGTCCTTCGCCGGAAGGACAGCCATGATGGTTCGATCCTTGAGCATGATGGTGATTTCCTTTATGCATAACTCGCGTTGGTGGCGCCGCTCTCCCCCGGTTCGGCCCCGGAACATCCTTGTCCGGTGCCGCGTGGCCGCCCGTTCCGCCGAAAGCCGGGGTGGCCACCTGGGACCCTGCAACGCCACGCCAGCCATCATCGGCGCGAGGGTCCCCGAAGCTCATGTGGCCATTATGGAGCCGAATTGCGGCCACGGAAATAGGTGATCCCTACTGCACTTGCGTGGGCTTCAAACCCTTGGCGTACGCAGCCTGCCCCACATGCTGGAGACAGTCAGCGATAGTGCTGACAAGCCGCACTCCCAAGGTCACGGGCGGGTCCCAGCGGGTATCGACGACGCGGTCCAAGGCCTCGTCGTCGATGGTCTGCAGGAAGTCCGCGGTCTGCCGGTGTACGGCGTCGTAGTACTCCAGCAGCAGCTCCGGGCTTGCCCTGACGGCGTCCACCTGCTCGGAGGAATGGCCGTAGCCAGTGTCACGGGCGCGAAGCGGCAGGTCGAAGCGGGCCACAAAGCCCTGCGCGGTCCACACCTGTTCGACGTCGGCGGCTTCCGCCACCTGTGCGTCCTCCACCCGGCTGAGGTGCCAAATCAGCCAGGCGATGGAGTTCCCGGTGCCGGCCGGCCGCTGAACCAAGGACGCGTCGTCGAGCCCTTCCAGCGTGGCTTCCACAGTTTCCCGGATCCGGCCGAAGGCGTCCAGCAGGAGTTCGTTCGATTTCATCGGGTCCCTCTCGGTACGCTTCTCTGGGCTGAACCCCATGCTTGCACGGAGGAGTGGCGCCGCATAGAGCGGGATAATGGAGGCCTCACCCATCAGCGCTGGGGGCGGCTGCTCTAAGGAATCGACCATGAGAAAAGTGAGCGTCACCAACAACGTGTCCCTGGACGGCGTCATGCAGGCGCCCGGACGCTTCGATGAGGATACCCGGGGAGGGTTCGAGCGCGGTGGCTGGGCCCTGCCCTACAACGACGAAGTCATGGGACGCGTCATGGGCGAGGGCATGGCGAAAACCGGCGCGCTTGTGCTGGGGCGGCGCACGTACGAGGACTTCGCCAGCTACTGGCCCCGCCAGACGGACAACCCCTTCACCGACCTCCTGGACAACATCCAAAAGTACGTTGCCTCGACCACGCTGACCGAGCCGCTGCCCTGGCAGAACTCCATCCTGCTTCAGGGTGATGCGGCGGATGCACTGGCCAGGCTCAAGGAGCAGCCCGGGCCAGACATCGCCATCCTGGGCAGCGGGGAACTGATCCAGTCGCTGCGGGGCAGGCTCCTCATCGACGAATATGTGCTGCTCATCCATCCGCTGATTCTGGGGACGGGCCGCCGACTGTTCCCGGACGGACCGGAGTCAGGGCTCCGGCTCACCAACAGCGTGACGACCACCACCGGCGTCGTGATTGCAACCTACGCGACCGTGTGACCGGACCCCGGATCTACTTTTGGATTTCCGCCCGGCGGAGGCGGACGATGTCCTCGAGCACGTCGTCGGGAAGCGGGTGGTCCGTGGTGAAGCGGATGGTGCCCTTGGACAGCGAGTATCCCTTCAGCCGGTCCGCGACGGCGTCAACCACCGCGGGCGAAAAGGGAAAGACGGAGAGGTGCTTGGCCGCTGCGACGACGCCGAGGAGGGGCTTCCCATCCAGCTTCAAGGCAGGCATCCCGTAGCTCATTCCGTCCTCGGCCTCCGGCACCAGGGTCCGCGCAACGGCGATCACGCGTTGCAGGGAGAGGCGCTCAAGCTCGGGCAAATCGGCCAGGGAATCGTCAACGGTGCCCATGCGCCCATTCTATTCCTGCCCATTCTGTTGGCGCCTAGGAGCGCCTAGAGTTTCGAAACAGGCTCAATCACAGAAACTGGCAGGCGAAAGGTGAATTGAAGCTATGGATTACGTTAAAGACCCCCGCGTTGACCAGTACATCGACGCCCTCCCTGCATGGCAGCAGGACATTTGCCGCAAGGTCCGCGACCTGGTCCATGCCGCCGACCCCGAGGTCCAGGAAACCATCAAACGGACCGTCCAGCCGTACTTCGTCCTGCAGGGCAACGTCATTGCCCTGCTCGCGGCGAAAGATCACGTCAACGTCTTCCTGTACGACGGCGGCATCACCCCTGACCCGCACAACATCATCACCGCCGGCCACGGCAACAAGACCGGCCGCATGATTTCGTATCACGAGGGCGAGCCGATGAACGAGGACGCGCTGGTGGAGATGTTCCGGGCGATCATCGCGAACAACCGCGCTGGCGGCTGGCGGAAGATCAAAGGCGGGCAGTAGAGGCGCTTCGCCACGTGGACCGGACACCTTGCCGCTGGGGACCTCAGCGGGAGGCGGCACATGATGGCCGAGACACTGTGAGTTGCCGGACATTACTTGTCTCCGACAACCCCTCGGGAGCATAATGGTTAGCAGAGCTAATTAGCAGTGCTAACTATCTGCGAGGACCCATGACCACCACCACAGCGACGGACCACGAGTCCGCGGACAACATTGAACCGGACATGCTGGCAATCGACCTTCGCACGGCCGTCATGCGGACGTCCCGGCGGCTCCGCATCGAGGCAACCGGCGATGTCATCACCCCGGGCCAGTACACGGTGCTCGCCCACCTCCGCACCGGATCCAAGACCCTGCGCGAACTCGCCGAAAGCGAACACGTACAGGCGCCGTCGATGACCCGGATCGTCAATGCGCTCACGGAACAGGGGTTCGTGTCACGGTCCCCGCATCCGGAGGACGGCCGCCAGATCCAGATAGCCATCACTCCGGCGGGCGAAACCGTCCTTGCCGAGGCCCGCAGCCAACGGACCGCATGGCTGGCCCAGCGTGTCGCCGGGCTCAGCGAAGAGGACCGCCGAGTCCTGAGCCGGGCCGCACACATCATGCAGGAAATGAGCGCCAAATGAGCGCCATGTTCCGGGCACTGGAGAACCGTAACTACCGGATCTGGGCGGGCGGGGCGCTGGTCTCCAACGTCGGCACCTGGATGCAGCGGATCGCGCAGGACTGGCTGGTGCTGACAGTCCTCACCGACCACTCCGGCACCGCCGTCGGCATCACCACCGCGCTGCAGTTCCTGCCCAGCCTGCTTCTAGGCCCCTACGGCGGCGTCCTCGCGGACCGGTACCGCAAGCGCAGGATCCTGCTGTGGACCCAGGTGGCCATGGGCCTGTGCGGGCTTGCCATCGGACTCCTGGTGGTGACGGGCAACGCGCAGCTGTGGCATGCCTACCTGGCCGCGCTCTGTCTCGGCCTCGCCAGCGCCATTGATGCACCCGCCCGCCAGGCGTTTGTGTCCGAACTCGTGGGGCGTGAACACCTCACCAATGCCGTGTCCCTGAACTCCGCATCCTTCAACACCGCCCGGCTCACCGGTCCGGCCATCGCTGGCGTGCTCATCGCCTGGGTGGGAACGGGACCGGTCTTCCTGCTCAACGCCGTGAGCTTCGCCGGCGTCATCGTTTCGCTGTCGCGGATCCGGACCTCTGAATTGACCCTGGCCACCCCCGCAGCGCGCAGCAAGCATCCGGTAATGGACGGCCTGCGGTACGTCCGGCAGCGGCCGGACCTGGTGCTCATCCTCGTCATGGTCAGTGTTATTGGGGCCTTCGGCATGAACTTCGCCATCACCAACGCCCTGATGGCCACCGTGGAATTCCGGGCGGGCCCCGGGGAATTCGGGCTTCTCGGTTCCGTCATGGCCGTCGGGACACTCGCCGGCGCCCTGCTCGCCGCCCGCAGGTCAGGCCCGCGGCTGCGTTTCCTCCTGGGCGGGGCCCTCGGAGTAGGCGTCTTTTCGCTGCTGGCCAGCGCGTCGCCGTCGATCTGGCTCTACGCCGCCGTGCTGATACCGCTGGGCCTGGCCTGCATTACCTTCCTGAACAGCTGCAACACCACCATCCAACTCACGGTAGAGCCCCAGTTTCGCGGGCGCGTGCTTGCCCTGTACCTCGCCATCCTGCAGGGCGGGACTGCCGTGGGGGCGCCACTGTTGGGCTGGATCGGCACCGAATTCGGGGCCCGCTGGTCAGTGGCCGCGGCAGGTGCGATCGTGCTGCTGACCGGCCTGTTCGCGGTCATCGCCGTGAACCGCCGCAGCCCTCAGACGTTCCGGCAGCAGGTGCGGACCGCGTTTCCCGGACGCCGCGCCTCGGCCTGAGTTCACCCACTGCGTCCCGGTCGGGGGCGGGGCGCCCTACTTCCGCGGGGGCGCCGTCGAGCCTCGAACCACCAACTCTGTTCCCAGCTCGATCCGCTGCGGCAGTTCCTCGTCCCCGTCCAGGTGCCGGAGCAACGCGCGCATGGCGGTCTCGGCCATCTGGACCACGGGCTGGCGGATGGTGGTCAGGCCCGGCTCGATCCACTCGGCCGCCGGGATGTCGTCAAAGCCGATGATGGACAGGTCCTCGGGAATCCGAAGTCCCGCGGTCCGGGCCGCGCGGTAAGCGCCCATGGCTTGGTCGTCGTTGCCGGTGAAGATCGCGGTGGGGCGGTCGTCCAAAGACAGCAGCTTCCGGGTCCCGGACTCGCCGGCCTCGATGGAGAAGTCGCCAGGGACCATCAGCGCCGGATCAACCGCGATCCCCGCCCGCCGCAGCGCCGAGACATAGCCGTCCTCGCGGGCGCTGCTGCACTGCAGGTCCTCGCGGCCGCCGATCATCCCGATCCGCCGGTGCCCCAACTGCAGGAGGTGCTCGGTGGCCGAGTGCGCGCCGTCCCAGTTAGCCGCACCCACGGTCATCAGGTCCGGCCCGGGCTGGCCCACCGGATCGATCAGCACCACTGGGATCCCCAGCGACTTGATCCGCTGGATCTGTTTGGCATCCAGCTGGTACACGGCCATCAGCAGCCCGTCCGACTTTCGCTCGGCCACGTTCGCCAGCCACGGCCGGATCCGCGAACCGTCCATGTTCAGGCTGCTCACCACTGTGCCGTAACCGGCCTCCTGCGCCACGCGCTCCACGCCCTCGATGATCTCCAGCGCCCACTCCGACCCCAGACCAGGGAACACCAGGTCGATTAGGCCGGCCTTCTGCCTCCGCTTGGCCGGGCGGCGGGCGTAGTCGCGCCGCGCGATGATCTCCTCCACCCGGGCCCGTGTTTCGGCCGCAACGTGGGCGTGGCCATTCAGCACTTTGGAAACGGTGGGAACCGAGACCCCGGCCTCCCGGGCAATCTCACTGATTGTCGCGCGCCCGGTGTCCTGCTTGGTCACCATGTAACCCACCTTCCCGCCGGAGCACTCGCCCGGCCCTATGAGTTTTCGGAAAGTCCCCACGCCTGGATCCGGCCGCACATGCCGTAAATCCTGCGGGGTTTCCGTTTCCCCATGGTAGTCCGCGCATCCTGCAGATAGAAACTTTCGGCGATTTCCAGAGACTCCAACTGTTCCCGCGTCGCCGCCGCTTGCCGTTCCGCCCCCTGGGCCAGCATGTCCTGCCACGCGGAGGTCCGAAAACTAACCAGCCGGGCCGCCGCCGCATGGAACCCGGCCAACGCCCCGGGACCGGATTCCAGCACCGCCTCCTTAAGGGCAAAGTACCCCTCCAGCGCCAAGTCACGACGACGGCGCGCGGCCGCTTCTGCGTCCGGGTCACCGCCGTCGGCATCACTGGGTACCAGTGCCGCTGCCCGCCGGTATGCATCCACGTCCGCCAGGTGCGCGGGCGGGAACGTCATGACGGCGTCGCCGTTCTCCGGCAGGCCCGCATTCTGCATCACTACCAGGACGCGCAGGTCGCCCGAATCGTTGATGGCACGGTGGATGGTGCCGGGCGTGAACCACAGCACCACCCCCGGCTCCAGCGGCGTGGAGGTGAACCCGCGGGAGTCCAACGTCTCCAGCCGGCCCCACCCCTGCTGCACCATGTACGCTTCCGCGGACGCCGTATGCAGGTGCGGGGTGCCGCCGGCCGCACCGTCCGCTGCGGGCCAGTCGTAGATGCTGACCTCGGACAGGGCGGTGGCTCCCGGGAACGTCGTGGCTGCCATATTCAGGACCAGGCCTGCAGGGCAGTCTTGGCGGCGCCGGCCAATTCGGCAGCGGACCGCTCGTCCACCTGCCCGTCGGAAATTACGACGGCGTAGCGGTACGTGAGCGGCTGACCCGCCTTCAACGGGACTACTTCGCTGAAGAACGGCGCGGATCCCAGGCACGCGAACATGGACGAGCGGGCGAACCACTGGTTCGGGGCGCCGGGGTTGGTACCGTCCTCCACGAAGGTGATGGACGAGAACCGGCATGTGTCATCGTGCCGGCCGGTGAAGGAGATCCATTCCGAGCGGGTTCCCATGAACTCGTCCTGCCCGGTGCCGGCGTCGGAGCGGAACTGGCCTCCGGTGAAGGATCGAGGCCCGCGCCAGAACAGTCCGCCGTACCCGGCGTTGTCGCGGCCCTCGGTGGTGGGGCTGCCGATCTCGATGACGTCCGGCGAGATATTGGCCAGTTCGGTTTCGAAGAGCAGCACCCAGGCCGGGGTGGCCGGGACATCGAGGACCTGGACGCTGAAGCGGCGCTTCTCGGCGATGACCGGCGTCCCGTCCTGTGAACTCCACACGAGTTCCTCGGCCGCGGTGATTCCGGTTCCGGAGTCGTCGATGGCGGTGAAGGCCTCGTGGGTCATGGCGCCGTTGTTGTCCAGGTTCGCGTAGCCGGTGGCGCGGGTATAAGTGGCGCCGCCCCAGAAGTTGTCCTTGCCCACGTTGGGCAGGGCGAGTGAGAGGCCTTTGTGCCAGACGTGGTCCCACGGCCGGAAGATGGTCACCTCGTCGCCGCCGAGGGTCCTGAGCGGGTGGAAGTAGGGGCGCGGGCTTTCGTACTGGTCATCCGTGGGCCTGTAGGTGTACGTGGCGATCTGCTGGCTACCGGCGGTGAAGGTGAGGGCTGCGCCGTCGTCGGAAAAGCTGAGCTGCGTGGCCGTGGTAGTGGTAAAGGCGGGGCTGGTCATGGGAGTCTCCCAAAGGTTCAAGGGTGTTTGGTCAGGCGGCGGACGTGGCGGCGGGCGCGGTGGAATCGAGGACCCGGGTGCCCAGGCCCTCGCCGTCCATACCGGCGTAGAAGGGGTGGCCGGGCACGATCTCGCCCCGGCGGACGGGTGCGCCGGTGAAGGCGGAGGCATAGATCGCGGCAGCAAGCTCCAGCGTTTGCCGCGCGGAGTCCGCGCCGGCTGGGAGCGGCCTGCCGGCGTCGAGCGCGTCATACATGGCCAGGAACTGGGCCGAGTGTCCGCTTCCCCGTTCCAGCGGCTGCGCGTCCCACGCTCCCGTAACCGCGTCCTCGTGGCCCGGCGCCGGGGTGATGGTCCAGTTGTCCGTGGCGTAGCCGTACAGGTGGCTCAGTTCAACGGTGGCGAACTCGCAGTCGATCCGGATGTCCGAAGTTTCGCGCGGGGAGAGCAGCGAGTTGATGATGGTGGCAACGGCGCCGTTTTGGAACCGGACCAGCGCGGCGGACAGGTCCTCTGTGGAGGTGTCGCGGGCCTGCCGGGAGGCGATGGCGGTGACCTCCTGCCACGGGCCGAGCAGGTGGAGCAGGAGATCGAACTGGTGGATGCCGTGGCCCATGGTGGGGCCGCCACCCTCGGCGTTCCAAGTGCCGCGCCAGGGCAGGTCCCAGTAGGTGTCCGGCCGGTACCAGAGCGTGTCGCACCGGGCAACTAGCGGACGGCCGAACTCGCCGCCGCCGATGAGCGACTGCGCCGCGGCGGAGGCGTCGCCGAAGCGGTGCTGGAAGACGCAGGAGAACTGCGCACGGCCCTGGATTTGGGCGGTTTCCAACCGGTCGAAGTCGGCCAGGGACAAGGCCGGCGGCTTCTCCGACAGCACGTGGACGCCCGCCGCCAGGCACTCGAGGGCCTGGTCGATGTGCATCATGGGCGGGGTGCTGAGGTGCACGATGTCCGGTTTGGCTTCTGCCAGCAGTTCGGTGAGGCTGAGGTACCGCCCGGCGATGCCGTGCTGGTCCGCGAAGTTGTCCAGCCGGGCCTGGTTCACATCGCAGGCCGCCACGACTTCGGCCCGGCCGCCGGTCCGGGCCAAGTTGTCCGCGTGGACCGCGGCGATCCCGCCGGTGCCCACGATGGCCACTTTGTACGTCCGCATTTGAAATTCTCCGCCTTTGCAGTTCTTCACTGGATGGTGCCGGTCACTTTTGATCGCGGCCGGTCCGGAACATCAGAAACTTTCATGACTGGATCATTAGTTTCCGAAACCTTGATGACTCCATTTCCGGCCGCCCTTCAACCGTAGGAAGCACGATGCGCCGAAGTCAATGGTTTTTGTCCCCTAGAAACTAAATGCAGATTTCTGATAGTTTCTTAAAAACTGATTCCAATGTGAGGAGACGCCCGTGAGCGGTGCCCCCGAGAAACAAGCACTCCCCCGTTCCGCTGGGCCGGAAACCGTTGAGCATCTCATCGCAGAGATGACGCTGGAAGAGAAGCTCGCCCAGCTGGTGGGTGTATGGGTGAACGCGTCCACCGACGGCGACTCCGTGGCCCCACTGCAGAACCAGATGGCCGGCGACGCCCGCTCCTGGGACGACGTGATCGCCAACGGCCTGGGCCAGATCACCCGGATGTACGGCACCACACCGCTGGAACCGCTGGACGGAGCACGCCGGCTGGCCGCCGCGCAGGAGCAGATCATGGCTTCCTCCCGCTTCGGGATCCCCGCCCAGGTGCACGAGGAGTGCCTGGCCGGGCTGGCCGCCTGGAAAGCCACCGCCTTCCCCGTCCCCCTGGCCTGGGGCGCCACATTCAATCCCGCGCTGGTCCGCGAGATGGCCGGGCTGATCGGCGCGGACATGCGCGGGCTGGGCGTGCACCAGGGCCTGGCGCCCGTGCTGGACGTGGTGCGCGACCTCCGCTGGGGCCGCGTGGAAGAGACCATCGGCGAGGACCCGTTCCTGGTGGGCACCGTAGCGTCCGCCTATGTCCAGGGGCTTGAGGAGGCGGGCATTGTTGCCACGCTCAAGCACTTCGTGGGGTACTCCGCCTCGGTGGCCGGGCGCAACCACGCCCCGGTGTCCATGGGCCCGCGTGAGCTGACCGACGTTATGCTGCCGCCGTTCGAAATGGCCATCAAGCACGGCGGCCCCCGCTCTGTGATGCACGCCTACACAGATGTCGACGGCGTCCCGGCCGCCGCCAACCAGGCCCTGCTCACCGGGCTGCTCCGCGATGAATGGGGTTTCGCGGGAACGGTGGTGGCCGACTACTTCGGCGTCGCCTTCCTCAATGTCACCCACGGCGTGGCCGCCGACCTCGGCGAGGCCGCAGCGCTGGCACTGACTGCGGGAGTCGACGTCGAACTTCCCACCGTGAACTGCTACGGAACGCCGCTGCTGCAGCGGGTCCGCGACGGCGCAGTGGGCGAGGCACTGGTTGATACCGCCCTCCGCCGCGTGCTCACGCAAAAGCAGCAGGCCGGGCTGCTCTCTCCCGGCTTTGACCCTGCCCCGCCTGCCTTAACGGACGGCATCAACCTGGACCCGGCCGGGCACCGCGCGCTGGCCCGGACCATGGCGGCGCAGTCGCTGGTGCTGCTGAAAAACGGGACGCACGACGGCGGCGCGGCACTGCCGCTGCCCGCTGCGGCCGTGCGGTCGCTGGGTGTGGTGGGGCCGCTGGCGGAGGACCCGTTCGCGATGCTGGGCTGCTACTCGTTCGACGCCCATGTGGGCGCCTCGCACCCGGACGTGCCGATGGGCATTTCCGTGCCCACCGTGGCCGAAGCCGCGGAACGCCGCTTTGAGGGAGTTGTTTCCGCCGCAACAGGGTCGTGCGAGGCCATTACGCCGGAGGAGATCTCCGAGGCCTGCCGGATCGCCGCCTCCGTGGACACGTGTGTGGTGGTGGTGGGCGACAACGCCGGACTGTTCGGCCGGGGCACTTCCGGCGAGGGCAACGACGCCGAAGACCTCCGTCTCCCCGGCGACCAGTCCGCGATGCTGGACCAGGTGCTCGCCGCGGCCGCCGCTGCCGGCACGCGCACCATCCTCGTGGTGCTCAGCGGCCGTCCCTACGCCCTGGGCGGTTTCGCGGACCGCGCGGACGCCGTCGTTCAGGGATTCTTTCCCGGCGAGGAAGGTGCCGAGGCGCTGTGGGACGTTCTCACCGGCGTCGTCAATTTTTCCGGGAAGCTTCCGGTGTCCGTGCCGCGGACCCCGGGTGGGCAGCCCGGCACGTACCTGCACAGCCGGCTGGCCGGTCCCAGTGGAGTGAGCGCACTGGACCCGTCGCCACTGTTCGGGTTCGGCCACGGCCTGTCCTACACCTCGTTTGAGTTTTCGGAGCATGTGGCGAGCGCGCCCACGGTGTCGACATCGGGCTCGGTGACGGTGGCCTGTACGGTGACCAATACCGGCGCGGTGGGTGGCGCCGAAGTGGTGCAACTGTACCTGGAGGACCCCGTGGGCGAGGTGGTGCGGCCGGTCCGCGAGCTGATCGGCTACGTGCGGGTGGATCTGGCTGCCGGCGCCTCCGCCGCGGTGGAGTTCACGGTGCACGCCGACCGGACGTCCTTCACAGGTGTGGACCTGAAACGCGTAGTGGCTCCCGGACTGGTCAAGCTCCACGTGTCCACATCAAGCACGTCCGATGTCCACACGCACGAGGTCATCCTGCACGGTCCGCGACGCGTCGTGGGTTTCGAGCGCGAGATGCTCACCCCCGTCGCGGTCACCCCGGCACCGATGGACTAAGCCAGCAGGCCTGTAATATATTTGGACTCGCAGCGCTAGGTCTTTGCGGGAATCTCAATGGGCTACCTGCCATATCCTTCTGGGTGGCTGCTTGCCCTGGTTCCCTGGGTTTCTTCCAAGCACCGAAAGCTACCCTAGTGATGAACAGATGCATCAGCGTTGTTTTAGCTCTTACCCACCTGTCTGCTTCGGCTACGCCGACTCATCACATCCGAACAATGCCAGGCCTGTCTCGACGAAGCATGCCGACTGCTGACAGCAGCACCACGCTGAGGACCTCCATCTAGTCCTCCGGTCCCCTCGCTGCGTGCCGTCGGCATGGCCGTCGTGCGAGGCCATCGCCCGAAAAGCGGGCAGCGTCAGGATTTCGCTGCCCTGATAGCCCGGCGAACCGCCGCGCCCAGCACAGAGATCAGCGGAACCAGGCACACCAGGGTGACCACGGTATTGGGCCGGAAGGTGACGGTGCCGCCGTCGTTCCGGTAGACGCCCAGCGGCAGCACCATGCCGCCGCCCCCACCGCCGGAAGCGCCGCCGTCGGCCTCGCCCTCCGCGCCGCCACCGAACCCAAACGTAACCAGGGCCACCGGGATGACCTCCTGCCCGCCCAACTGGACGGGATCGCCGTATGCCCTGGCGACGCCGACGTTCTTGAACGTGTCCACAAGGTTGGAGAAAGTATCAGTCATGCCTCCACCGTAGGCCCGGACGCCCTAGGACCGCCAGCGTCGCCACCTTGCCCGACCTCTCGATTATCGATACTATCTAACTGTTAATCGACACCCTAGGAGACCTCATGGGAAAGCTCACCGTCCTCGCCCTGCGCATCGTGATTGCGATGGTGCTTGCCGGTTCCCTGTTCGTTCAGGTGTGGATGATTCCGTTGGTCTCGACCGACCTCGTGGAGGCGGGCGCGCCCGATGGCCCGCGCATTGCACTGCTTACCATCTTCGTTTTGGGCATCGCGTGCGTCCAGGTCACCGCAGTATGCGTGTGGCGCCTGCTCACCATGGTGCGCCGCGGGACGGTCTTCTCCCACGGAGCCTTTCGATATGTGGACATCATCTTCGGCGCGATCGCCTTCGCCTCATTATTGATGTTCGGGATCGCCGCCGTCCTGGCGCCCGGCGAAACGGCGCCGGGCATCGTACTCCTCATCTGCGGAGCGTCCGTCATGATCGCCGGTGTTGCCCTGGTGGTGCTGGTGATGCGCACGTTGCTGGCCCAGGCGGTGGCACTGGATGCGCAGGCGCACCACCTCCAGTCCGAGCTCGACGAGGTGATCTGATGCCCATCGTCGTCGACATCGATGTGATGCTGGCCAAGCGGAAGATGCCGGTGGGCACGCTCGCCGAACGTGTGGGAATCACCCCCGCCAACCTCGCGGTTCTCAAAAACGGCCGCGCCAAGGCGGTGCGGTTCACTACCCTCCAGGCGCTGTGCGAGGTGCTCGAATGCCAGCCCGGCGACCTGCTGCGCTGGGAACCGGAGGACTCCGCCTCACTTACCGCGGACGACGGCGGGCGGCCGCTTGCCGAGTCCAGCTAGCTGTATAGATCACGGACGTTAGTGCTGCGCGGGATAATGGAGGTATGACGGACCAGGACCATGAGCTGTGGGATGAGTTCGACAGGCTCAAACCGGCCGGCCGCGACCGCGTGGAGGGGTACCCCGGCGGACAGCCTGTGGGCTTTGGCTTCCGGACCGGCGTGCGCAGCGCCAGGGTGGCCCTTGGTTTCGCCGTGTACGCGCTGGTCCTTGGAACCGTCCTGGTCCTGCTGGGGGTCATCTACTTCATCAGCGAAAACCTGTGGCTGATGCTTGGACTGATGGCTGCGATCGAGGCCGTTTTCGTCTTTGCCTTCCTGCGGCTGGTCCGCCAGGCCCGCAACCGGCGCTCCGCAAGCTAGCCGAGGGCTGGTCCGGGCCGGACCATCCGGAATTCCGGCAGGCTTTCCCATTCGGGCGGCAACTGCCCGCGTTTCCCGTCGGGCCGGAATCCATGCTTGAGGTAGAACGCCAGCGCACGGGGGTTGCCCTCAGCCACCCAAAGGTAGGCCGGGGAATCTCCAATGGCTGCGCGCAGCAGGGCCGCACCAAGTCCGGTGCCGTGCGTGCGCCTCAGTGCGTAGATCGAGTACAGCTCAAGCTCAACGGGTCCGTCCTCGTCGCGGCCCGGACCGGCGTCGGCCAATCCCACCACCTCTCCGTCGGTATCCAGGGCGATAATCCGCGGGTCCTGCACGTCCAGGTGGGGCCGCCGCCGTTCCACACGCTCGGGGATACTGGCTCGGCGTGTGCGGAAAAACTCCGGGGACAGCAAATGCGCGTAGCACTCCTCGTGGGCCAGCGTGTGCATCCGCACCACCGCTTCGGCGTCGTCGGGTGTGGCCTGGCGGAGCTGAAAGTCCATCGTCCCAGCCTAGGCCCGGCGGCGTTCGCGCCGCGACACGTCAGCCACTAACCCAGCCAACCCTCCGGAGCCAGCCGGTGAGGATCGGCAGGACCACGGAACTGTTCATGGCACCGAGGTGGTCGAGCCCGGGAAGCACCTGCACATCCCAGCCGGCGGCGATGAGTTCATTCCGGTGCCTGGCCAGCGGTTCACCGATCCGAACCTGGACTCCGCCCCATTGCGGGCTGTAGTCGATTTGGTCATCGGCCCCGGCGAACGCGAGCCTCGGCAATCCACGAGGCACCGCGGCGACCGAGTCGTCAAAGTCCTGGAGTGCTTCGTAGAGCGTGACGAACTGGCGCGTTTGGGCCTCGGTGGTCTGGACAGCGGCAGAATCCCAGTCGCCCGGCTCGGCCTCGTCTGCTGGAACCCACGCTGGGTCCGGTTCCTGGGTGGACTTCGCGTGCGCGGCGCGGGTGACGGCCAGCATGCTTTGGTACGGACCGTCCAACGGCGGAAATCCGCCCATGGCCAGGGCCCGGAGGCGGTCGGTGCGCAGGGCAAGCTGGAGTCCGCTCAACGCCAGCCAGGAGTAGCCGTAGTAGCCGAAAACCTCCGTGCTGGCGGCATCCGCGATGGCCAAAAGGTCAGCGGCGAGGTTGTCCGGTGTGAGCGTCTCCGCGGCCGGCTGCGCCATTCTGTGGCCCTCATAGTCAGCCACAATCACCCGGTTTGTTCCCGAAAGGCCTCGGACCAAAGCCGGCCCCAGGTCAGGGTCCCCGCCCCACTTACGCATGGTCTCGGCAGCGACCGGTTCAAGAGGCTCCAGCCGGGCCGGCAACAGCAGCGCAGGCCCCTCGCCGTGAATGGTAACGGGGATGATCGACCCGTCGTGAAGGACGGCCTCGGCAGTTTCAGCCATGTTGATCCCCTTTCAGGCGGCTTACCTGGCCCGATTCTTTCGGCGTTTTGTTGCCCGCACGAGGCTCTTGATGAGGAAGGTGAGCGCGATT
This sequence comes from Pseudarthrobacter sp. NPDC055928, assembly GCF_042270935.1. NCBI lineage: Bacteria > Bacillati > Actinomycetota > Actinomycetes > Micrococcales > Micrococcaceae > Pseudarthrobacter > Pseudarthrobacter sp. NPDC055928. The sequence continues at coordinate 186,603 of NZ_JBHJZH010000008.1, read as the reverse complement.
CCCCAGAAGATGAAAGTCAGGATACCGCCCGCGCCGGCAAGAAAGTTCCCATCGCCCTCAAATCCCAGCACGGTGGCATCTTCCGGGTCGGATTCCCGGTACACCACCGTGACCTCCTCGCCAACAACGGGATGCTGGTCATGATCCACCAGGACCCCGACCGAGTGGAAGCGCCCGTCGGCCGACTGAAACTCCACGTCGATCGTTCGCTTTGAGGCTTGGCGCGCATCGTTGAAGTCGACGATCGTTCCCACTGCACGTTCGCCGGTCCGCACCAACTCCGCGTCAGCGTTGCCCAGATGGGTACCGATACCGATCATCACCGGGCCAAGGGCGAATAGAAAGACCAGAATCGCGATATTCACCACCGCTCCCCAGGCACTTTTGGTTTTGCTGTTCACGGTTGCGTTAGGCGAAGTCACGCACCCATTCTGCCGCAGCGCAAGTCAGCCAGTGACCGCGGGAACCAGCGATCCACGGAGCCATTCCTCGACTTCCCGCTGCGAACGCAGCCGGACGACGACGACATGCGGGTATTCGTTGACGAACTGCGGCATCAGCTCGATGTACTTCCGCCGCGTCCGGATCGCCCAGCGGACGATATGGTCCCGGTCGGTGAAGAACGTCCTTAGCGGCGCCTCACGGTTGCCGTTCCACAATTCTTCGCGGCGCACCCGACGGCGGACGGTTCGCCGCAGCACGCGCGGCAATGTCACGCGGGCAAAGGGAAAGTCGAGCCAGACGAGGAGGTCCGCGCGCTCCGCAAGCAAATGCCGCGCGGCGTCGTACTGCCACTCCGTGGTCCACGTGTCCGCGCTGATGAACGAGCGCACGTCGGTGAGGAACTCCGGGCGCGGTGTCCAGTCCGGTCCATGGAAGATCGCGTCAATCTCCAGGTGCGGGCCTCCCGTAATCCCCGCAATCCGCCCGGCCAGGGTCGTCTTGCCGGCACCCGAGACCCCCGCCACGAGCACACGCTTCGGCTGGCGCGGAAGGGGTTCGTTGTAGGAGCGCATGAATCGACCCTAGTACCGGACCCTCCCGCCACGTGCAGTCCACGGCTACGCCTCTTGCTACGCTCCGACCATGACTTCCCAGCCTGCGACTTCCGCCGATGACGTTACCCACCAACCAGCGCGCGTCCAGTTCGACGCGTTCCTGGATGAGCACCGCGCCGGGCTCAACGACAGCCTTAACGGGCTGACCGAGGAGCAGGCCCGCCGGTCGCTCGTCCCTTCCCGCACCACGCTGCTGGGCCTGGTGAAGCATGCCACCTTCGTCGAAAAGGTCTGGTTCGATGAGGCCATCACCTGCCGGCCGCGGGATGAGATTGGTATTCCGGCCACGCCGGACGACTCGTTCATCCTCGACGACGGCGACACGATCGTCTCCATCCAGCAGGCATACCGCGAAGCCTGTGAGGCATCCCGGCTCGCCGCCGCCTCGCTGGAGCTCGACGATCTGGTCCACGGCAATCGGCGGGGCCCGCTGCCGCTGCGCTGGGTCTACCTGCACATGTTGCGGGAGCTGGCCCAGCACTGCGGCCACGCGGATATCCTCCGCGAACTGATCCTTTCGCCGTAGTCTGGAATACCAAACTGGTGGCAGTCTCGGATTTTAGACCGAAAGTTAGCCAGATGTCTGGCAGCACTTCTCAGGCTGGCCGTACTTTGGAATACCAAGTACCATATGTGTCAGCCGCTCACTCCCCCAGGCGGCCTTCCCCAAGGAGACAATGATGTGCCTTCATGACCACACTTCTGCGCCCGCACTGCCAGCCAACCTCCCCCGCCGCGGCATCCTCGCTGGTGCCGCAGCCCTCGCCGGAATTTCCGTAGCAACCATCACCGCCCAAATCGGCGGCGCTCCCGCTGCCCACGCCGCTGATCGGCCTTCTGGCCCCAACTACCACGGCAGCCCCCTGACCCACCCCGCCCTGATCATCGAGGGCGGCACCATCGTGGACCCCAAGACGGGCGAAGCTGTGGAAGACGGCGTTCTGGTGCTCGACGGCGGCAAGGTGGCCGCCGTCGGAACCCGCGATGCGACCCGCAAGGCTGTTGCCGCCGTCGCCGGCCGTGCACAGGTCCTGAATGCCACGGGCCGCTGGGTGCTCCCCGGCCTGATCGATGTGCACGTTCACGCCAACGCGTTGGCTGATGCCCGGGCCATCCTGCAGGGCGGCGCCACGAGTGTCCGCAGCGGCTCCAGCAGTTTCTACCAGGACGTGGCCCTCGCCGCGCTTCCGGGCTGGACCCCGGGCGTCTCCCCGCGCATGACTCCCGCCGGCCTGTTCATCTCCCCCGAACTAGGCGATTCGCTCCTGGCCGACCCCGACCTCGCGCCGCTGGCCACGCTCGCCGGCGGGGTAAAGGACCCCGCCGACCTGGCATACCTGACCCGGGTCAACCTCAGCCGTGGAGCCCGGGTCATTAAGACCCGAGCCAATCCTCGCGCCGGACTTCCGGAGCAGGACCCCCGCGAACTGGTCTACAACCAGCAGCAACTCTCGGCGGTGGTTAAGGCGGCGAATGGAGCCGGTGTCCTCTGCCATGCCTACAGCGCGGAAGGCATCGACGGGGCCGTCCGGGCCGGAGTGCGCAGCATCGAGCACGGCGTCTTCGTCAGCGAAGGCACCATCGCAGAGATGGCCCGCCGTGGAACCTACTTCACCCCCACCATGGACGCGATCACCTCCATGGCGGCGTCAGCCAACCCCATCCTCGCCGCACGCGGGCAGGAGTACACACCCATCCTGCAGGCCGCCGTCCGCGCCGCGCACGAAGCAGGCGTGACGATCGTGGCCGGCACCGATTCCTTCGGAACCGATGTCACTCCCATCGGCAAGGAAGTGCGGCTTCTCGCCGAGGCGGGCCTTTCCCCGCTGGAGGCATTGCGGTCAGCCACTGTCCACGCTGCCCGGCTTTTGGGCCTGGGCGACGACGGCGGCCGGCTGGTCCGCGGTGGGTTCGCCGACGCGATCGTGGTGGACGCCGATCCGCTGGCCGACGCCTCCGCATTGGAGACGGTCAGCGTGGTGGTGGCCCAGGGAGCCATTGTCCGCAACGAACTCTAGGCCTGTAAAGACACGAGTTGACTCATAAAAAACCTCCGCGGAGGCCGATACGTTGCCTCATTGGAAAACCTCCGGATGGGCAGGGTTGCCGGGGCCTGGCTGGCGGCGCGATTGTTGTGGATGGGACTGACCATGGGTGAGCGCAAGGCAGTGACGAAGCATCTAGCGGTGCGGTACCGCTCGGCGGACCGGCTGGTGAAGGGGCAGATCCTCTCGGAGTTGGTGGACCTGACCGGCTGGCACCGCGACTATGCCCGGTCCGCGCTGCGCCAGGCTCTCAAGCCGCGTCGACCACGGACGGCACACCAGGGACGGAAGCCTGTCTACCCGGCGGACCTGCAACCGTCCCTGGTGTTGTGCTGGTCGGTACTTCGAGGCCCGGCGGGGAAGCTGCTGGCGGCCGCGACCGGCTACCTCGTCCCGATGCTGCGCGCCGAGCGGGTCCTGGTGATCACCGATGCTCAGGCGGAGCTGTTGGTGCGCATGAGCGCTCCCACACCAAGCCCGGGTCGCTGCTGAAGGCCCCAGATCCCGATCCGGACCTGGGCCGAGTGGGACGACGCGGCGCCGGGTTTCGTGGAGATCGACCTGGTCGGCCATGAGGGCGGCAACAGCCAGGGCGAGTTCTGCTTAACGCTCACCGTCACCGACATCGCCACGGGCTGGACGGTGAACCGGTCCGTGCGCAACAAGGCCCAGAAGTGGGTCTTCGAAGCGATCCAACACGCCACCGCGGTGTTCCCCTTCCCGATTATCGGCATCGATTCCGATAACGGCAGCGAGTTCATCAACAACGAGCTCTACCGGTACTGCCAGGAACACCAGATCACCTTCACCCGGTCCCGGCCGGGCAACAAGAACGACGCCGCGCACGTGGAGCAGAAGAACTGGTCCCGCGTCCGTGAACTCGTCGGCTACTACCGCTACGACACGGCCCGGCAGCTGGACCTGCTGAACCGGATCTGGGAACTCCGATCATCGCCATGAACGCCCAGTACAAGAAGATCCGACCGATGGCGCTCTCCCGCCAGATCTACGCACTCACCGCCGAACTCGAGACCATATCCCGGCACAAAGCCGGCACTGCACCCACGGCTACCACCATCCAGGAAGCCCGATCATGAACCGACGTTCCCGCGGAGGTTTTTCAATGAGGCAACGAAACGCGTTCCCGGAGGTATTGCAATGAGGCAACAGGGACCCTTGTAGATTCTTAACTGTCGACGGACGCAAGCACGGTAGCTCGTCAGAGCCTTGAGCGACAACGGGTGTCTTCTGCTGTTCAACCATTCCATGATCATCAGTTGAGCCGGTGCACTGGTGGACAGACCCGTTGTGAAGCCGCGATCTAAATACGGTGCCCAGTAATACGATTGCGACCGCCAGAGCCGGGGCCACGATTCCGATTGGCAGGAATGCAACGGCCCCTGTTCGAGCCGGTATTCGAGATCGCAACACCTAATCTGGGCGGTGTCGCCACTCATTTTCGACGTGAGGCCCACTCAGTGCCCGTTTCCAGGATTAGGGTTTCACTGAAGGGCCTGGACCCTCACCGGTGAGTCCACATTAATCAACCTCGACGGAGTCTGCAGCCGATGAGGGCATGCCACTAATTCGATCAAATACAAAAAATCCAACTTACAACAAGATGGGGGATCGCAAATGAGGTTTAATTCTTTCAGAAGAATAACTGTTCCTCTCCTGGTTGCGACAGCACTGATTGGCACCTCGTCGGGCACTGCACTAGCCTCTCCGGACACATCGGACGCCAAGATTCCTAAAGTTGAGGTGAAGTCAGATTTCCGGTTTGATCAACCCATATTCCAAGACCAGAAGACTTTTGGAAGTGGACTGACTCCAGAACAGGCAACTGACCCTGACATCAAGGCACTGGAAGTGCGCCCATTGGCTGGATGCGGAGGAAGGCAGTCGTCAGCGCCGGTTGGAGGCGCCTTCTACCTTTCCCAGGATGGATGCTCGTACATTGGACTAAATTCGCTGGCGACGCGCTACTACTCTTGGCAACTCGCCCCGTTTGTCAATTCGAATGCATGTGTCAAGGCCCGGGGTTACAACCACACGAGTGCCGTTGTTTGGGTCTCTGCTGGCTGCGGTGGGAGCGGTGGAGTAAATGTTCCTTGGGGGAACGTCGCTTCAGTTGCTAAGGTCCAGCTCGCGTCGATGGGCACAACAGGAACTACCGTAGTTTGGTACTAGCCACCGAGACTTTTGAAGGAGTCTCGAAGAATTCACGCTGGGCGCGCTTTGGGCTTGTGGCTTCCGGCGCGGTCTGCGCCCTTGTCGTCGCAATTAGCGTTGCAGGTTTTCCGCGTCCCACCTCAGAGCCCATTGAACTCACGCAGGCAGACTCTGCGGAGCGGGTTCTTAATTGCAAGCATGCAACATATTTCGTGGATGACATTGCTTATTATGACTCGATGAACGGTTTAAGCTGCTTTCTAGGCGACGGCGAAGCTGTTCATATTCGCGTCTATGAAGCAGAAGGATCTGCACTGGTAGTCCTTCAGGATTGGGAACACATCTTGTCCCCGGAACGACAAGTCATTCATACAGATAAGTGGTTCGCTGTTGGCCCTCCCTTGCAGTTGGAGAAAATAAAGGCAAGATTTCGGACCTTCGACGGACCTTCAGAGTTCGTTCCCGAGCGCCCCCGGATCACACCAAGGCAGTCCCTGATGGGTGATTGCAGCTTTTTCATCACTAGTTCCATAGTTGACGCTGCCGTCAATCCCACACAGTACAGTGCCACAATTTCTTTTCTTGACCAAAAATTTCTTGGTTCCAAAGACTTAATTGAATCGATCGTCGATTCCACAGTTGTCGAGCAAGTGAAGAAACGACAACGTGGACACCATATGGAACTGGATCAGTATTTGTCCGGTTTTTCTTCAAGAATTAAGCCCTTTTGCGCATCCAAGGTTCCCTAGGGGCCGACGTATAGTGAATTGGTGTGCCAACGAAAGGATAAAAGATGGCCGATATGCCCAAACGAACATTGCGCGCAGGAATCATCGTTGGGATCCTCGGAGTGCTGGCAATTGCCCTCACTGCCCGGGTAGTTGAAAGAGCCGGTTTTACGCTAAACAACGCTCCAATGCTGGGCGAGATTATGTCGGTTCTCTGGCAACTGGTTACCGTCGGCTTCTTGCCATTTTCAGCGGCTCTTATCTCAGCTTCGCTCGTGATGCGACACATCGATGCGCACAACAAACCAAGAGAATCGCGCACGGTGGACCCGGAACACGAAGGGTGAGAGTCACAAATCACCCTTGTACTAGGCTGTCAAAGGCTCCTGCGATGTCGGTTCCTGCACCGTGAACCTTGCTTCGATGAGCGTCAGCAGCGGCCTCGAGTTCAGGCAGACCAGGAACATCACCAGCCCGGCGATGACAATCAGCAGCCCCGCGGTGGTGGCCGTCAGCAGGGACGCCGTGATGAACAGGATCCCGGCGTTGCCCAGCGACACCCGTTTCTGCGCGCCCAGGCAGTACAGCGAGAGGCGGTAGAGGTCCCGGGTCCGGAACGTGAACCGGGACAGCAGCAGCATGGCCGTCACACCGGCCGTCGCCACCAGGAGCCCCAGCCCCAGCAGCCCCACCCGTGCGGCTGACGGGGCGGGGTTCCCGGCGTCGAACGTTCCGGGCAGCAGCAGAAGATTGACGACGACGGCGGCCAGCACCGCGACATACGGCACCCAGACCGCGAGCGCCTGGCGGAAGTTGGTCCGGTAGCCGCGCACGAAGTCCCGGAACACCCCCGTCTCCTCCCCCGCCAGCAGGCGGTTGAACGCGTAGGCCGCGGCCACCAGCGACGGTCCCACCGGGACAAACGCCACCACCAGGACCGCCACCAGCAGGGCGGAGCCACCCGCCAGGCTGGCGAGAACAGGGGCCAGCACCAGCAGGATGTTGGCAAGCACCAGCAGCACATCGGCCACCATAACGCCGTAGACCACTCCGGCCGCCCTGAACAGCGGACCGGAGCCGTACTCCGCCTTCTTCTGTGCCACGAGCCGCCTTACTTCTTGTCTGCGTAAGCCTTGTAAGCCTTGTTCGCCAACTCTACGTACTTGGACTGGCCCTTCGCGTCGAGTTCCTTCACGTAGGCGTCGAACTCGCTCAGGGGCCGCTGGCCGGTGATGAACTTCAGGGTGTTCTGCTTGACGTGGTCCTTCAGCGGGGTGAGCACCAGGGTGGCCTGCTCGCGGTCCACGTCACTGAACGGCACGGGCGGCGCCACGGGCTTGGGCTTCTTGGACTTCATGGCCTTCTGGAACGCCAGTTCCTCCTCGTTGAAGGTGGAGTGCAGCAGGTCGGTGGTGCCGCCGTAGGCGAAGTTGCCGCCGGAGAAGCCGTACTCCATGCGCAGGTCCTTGGTGCCCGCCGGGTTCAGGCCCTGGAAGTTGATGTCCTTGGCCAGGACGCGTTTGCCTCCCTCCTTCGTGAAGGTGGTGCCTTCCACGCCCCACTTGGAGAACTCCTGCCCGGCGTCGCTGTAGAACAGCCAGTCGATGAACTGGATCAGCGCCACAAAGCTGTCCTTGTCCTTTACTGACGAGTTCAGCATGATGCCGTTCTCCAGCCGCGAGCCGCCTATGACGTCGCCGGCCGGACCGCCGGGCACCGTAATCTTGCCTACCTTGAAGTTGCCCTTGCCCAGGGACTGCTCCATGGAGGTGCGGTACGTGATGATGTTCTGGGAGTTCGCGCTGATCACGAACGACTTGCCCGAGACGAACTTCTGAATGGCCGAATCGTCGGTCTGGGTGAAGCTCTCCGGGTCCATCAGCCCTTCGGCCACCAGCGAGTTGAAGTACTCCAGAAGCTCCTTGAACTGCTTGGTGCCGGCGCCGAACTCGAACTTCTTCTCCGACTCGGCGAAGTTCAGCCCGTCCACGAGGCCCCAGCCGGCCACGGTACCAAAGGCGTTGCCCGCAATGTTCAGCACGCTGTCACCCTTGAAGCGGTCGGAGAAGGGCACGACGTCGGGATAAGCCTTTTTGAGCGACCGCAGCACCTCGCGGAACTCATCCCAGGTCTTCGGCTCGGCGATGCCTTCCTTTTCCAGGATGTCCTTGCGGAACGCCACCGTGTAGTCCGGCCACAGCTCCTCATGCAGGCCCGGCAGCACGTAGTATTTGCCGTCCTCCTGGGTGAGCCCGGCGATCTCGGGCTCCAGCTTCCATTTCTTGACCTTGTCCTGGAAGTGCGGCATCAGGTCCACGTAGTCGCTGACCGGCAGCACTGCGCCGGAGGAGACGTAGGCCGATTCCTGGCCCGGGTAGGTCTTGGCGATGATCTCCGGGGCGTTGCCGGAGCTGATGAGCAGGCTGCGCTTCTGCTCATAGTCGCTGCTGGGCACGATGGTGGTCTCCAGTGTGACGTTGTTGTCAGAGGCCATCTTGGTGAACAGCAGCCAGTCCTTCTTGTACGGGTACGTTGGCTGGTCGCTGAAGAGGAAGCTGAACGTCAGCGGCGCCGTCGCCTTGAACGTATCCCCCACCCCGAAGCTCTCCATGGCGCCGGTGCGGGCCTTGGAGGTATCAATTTTGCTGCCGGAATCTGAATCACAACCGGCAACCACCAGGCCGAAGGCTGCGAGCGCTGACAGGCCGAGGAAGTCTCGTCTGCGGAACTCTGGTTTTGCAATCATGGGCTTTCCTTTCATAAGGGTTATTCCTTGACGGAGCCGAGCATGACGCCCGAAAAGAAGTACTTCTGGACGAACGGGTAGATGCACAGGATGGGGATGACGGTCAGGACGATGGTGACCGACTGGATGTTGGCGGCAATCTGGCCCACGTTTTCCGCGGTGCCGCCGGCGGAACCGGCCGTGGTGACGCCGGCGATCATGTTGCGAAGGTAGATGGTCACCGGGAACAGCTCCGGCTTGTCCAGGTACAGGAACGCCTGGAACCAGGAGTTCCAGTTGGCCACGGCGTAGAACAGCACCATGGTGGCTACGATCGCCTTACTCAGCGGCAGCACCACCTTGAACAGCACGCCGTATTGGGTGAGGCCGTCGATGGCGGCGGCTTCCTCCAGTTCGCGGGGCATGTTTTCGAAGAACGACTTCATGATCAGCAGGTTGAAGACACTGATGGCGTTCGGCAGCACCACGGCCCAGATGGAGTCCCGCATGCCGAGCGAGCTGATCAGCACGTAATTGGGGATCAAGCCGCCGTTGAAGAACATGGTGAACACCGCGATGCCGATGAACACGCTGCGGCCCTTCAGGTCCCTCTTGGCGATGGCGTAGGCGAAGGACGTGGTCAGCACCATGGAGATGGCCGTGGCCACCACCGTGTACAGGACCGTATTGCCATAGTTGTTCCAGAAGGTGGAGTCGGCCAGGATCAGCTTGTACGTCTCCACGTTGAAGCCCAGCGGGAACAGGTTCACTTGCCCGGCGTTGATGAACCCTTCGCTGGAGAACGACTGGGCCACGATGTTCAGGAACGGATATACCGTCAGGAACACCACCAGCAGCAGGAAGGCCAGGTTGACCACCCGGAACACCCGCATGCCGCGGGAGATTTTCATGTCCTTGACCAGCACGCCGGTTTCCTTCCTCGCTGCCTTCGAACCCGCCCTGTTAAGGAGTGCTTCCTTCATGACTGCCCCTTTCACCACAGGCTCGTTCCGGCGAGTCGCTTGGAGATGGCGTTCGCGGAGAGGATCAGCGTGAGGCCGATGACGGATTCGAACATTCCGATCGCGGCCGCGTAGCTGAAGTTGGACGATTCCAGGCCCACCCGGTACAGGTAGGTGGAGATGACATCGGAGGTTTCGTAGTTCAGCGGGTTGTAGATCAGCAGGATCTTTTCGAAGCCCACGGCCATGAACGTACCGATGTTCAGGATCAGCAACGTGATGATGGTGGGCCGGATGGCCGGCAGCGTCACGTGCCAGGTCTGCTGCCAGCGGTTGGCGCCATCGATCCGTGCCGCCTCATACAGCGACTCGTCCACCCGGGTCAGGGCGGCCAGGTAGAGGATGGCGCCCCAGCCCATGGTCTGCCAGACCTCGGAGCTGATGTACATAGGCCGGAACCAGGATGCGTCCTGGGTGAAGTTCACCGTGGTGCCAAACAGGGATTCCGCGATCTGGTTCACCGTGCCGGTCATCGAGAAGTTCTGCAGGATCATGCCGGCGATGATCACTACGGACATAAAGTGCGGCAGGTACGCGACGGTCTGGACGAACTTCTTGAATTTCTGTGACCGAAGCTCATTGAGCATCAGCGCGAAGATGATGGGCATCGGGAAGCAGAACAGCAGCGTCAGCACACCCAGCACAATCGTGTTCTGGAACGCTTGCCAGAAGCTGGGATCGTTGATGAACAGGGTGACGTACTTCAGCCCCACCCATTTCTCGCCGAAAATGCTGCCGCCGGGCTGGAACTGCCGGAACGCGATCACGTTGCCGGCCATGGGCAGGTAGCGGAACACCGCGAAGTAAAGCAGCGGCAGCGCCACCAGGGTGTACAGCCGCCAGTCCCGCTTGAGGGCCAGCTTCCAGCCGTTGGGCTTGTTCCGCGGCTTGGTGCCGGGCGGGTCCGCGGTGACCGCCTCGGGAGGTACTTCCAGTTGAATGGCCATGGTATTTCCTCCTATCGGATGGTTTCTGCGGGCACGGTTTCTGTGGGGACTTCTTCCAGGACGAGGACGCCGTTGGCGGCGAGCTCCACGGTTCCCTGGAGCTGTGTGCCAGTGAGGCGGTCGGTGCCGCCAGCCTTCACGTCCACGCTGACGGGGGCGTCGTTGTGGTTCAGGACAAGCAAGTAGCTGCCCCGGTTGCCGGTTCGACGGCGGACCTGGACTCCCAGCGGAGCGTCCAGTTCCGCACGGATCCCGGCAGCCGCACGTTCGACGGCGAGCAACTCCTCCAGGAAGGTGCTGTCCACCCGGGCGGACAAGTAGACGGCGGTGCCCTGGCCGAAGGTGTTGCGGGTGACGGCCGGTGAGCCGGAAAGCCTTCCAGACGCATAGGTGGCGAGGACCTCGGCTGTTTCGGTGTGCAGGTGCTCAGTCCAGTAACTGGCGGAGGCGTTGCCGCCGTCGGCCGTTGAAAGCTTGACCTCCTCACCCTCTCCGGCGAGCGGATGCAGTTCCTCGCTCCACGCGCCGAGCACGTTCCGGAGGGCGCCCGGGTAGCCGCCAAGGCGGATGGTGTTGTCCGGGTCCACAATGCCGGAGAGGTAGCTGGCCACCAGCCGGCCGCCGTCGGACACGTAGTCCTCGACGCGCTGCGCCGCCTGGTCCGAAAGCAGGTACGACGCCGGGAGGACCACCAAGCCGTACTGGCTAAGGTCTGATGCGGTGTTGACGAAGTCCACCGGAATGTTGGCATCGAAGAAGGGCCGGTAGAGGCGGAGGACCTCCTGCGTATAGCTCAGGTCCGAGCGCGGCGAGTTGCCCAGTTCCAGCGCCCACCAGCAGTCCCAGTCGAAGACGATTGCCACCTTGGCGGCGGAGCGGGTGCCGGTGATGCCGCCGAGGCCTTTGAGTTCCTGGCCGAGTTGGCAGACTTCGCGGAAGACTCGGGTGTTGGGACCGGCATGGTTGACCATGCCCGAGTGGTAGCGTTCGGTGCCGCCCTTGGCTTGGCGCCACTGGAAAAAGAGGATGGAATCCGCGCCCTGCGCAATGGCCTGGTACGAGCCCAGCCGCATCTTGCCAGGGAGCTTGGAGACGTTGACGGACCACTGGCTGACCGCCGCGGTGGCCTGTTCCATGACCAGCCAGGGCTGGCCTTTTCGGAGCGACCGCATGAGGTCGAAGTTCAATGCGGCGGCCACGTGGGCGTCGGCTTCGCGCGGGTCCGGGTAGATATCCAGCGCGGCAGCGTCCTCTTCCGCGGCCCAGGCCCAATAGTCGTTGTTTTTGTAGAAGCGCATGAAGTTGGTGACGATTGGCAGGTCCGGAGTGTGTCGGCGCAGGATGTCCCGCTCCGCCTTGTAGTGCTCCAGCATGGAGTCCGAAGTGAAGCGGTGATAGTCCAAGCGGCGGGAGGGGTTGGACCAGGCGCGGGGCTGGGCCGGGGCGTTGACCTGGCTCCAGTCCGAGTAAACCTGGCCCCACACGTCCGTGCTCCAGGCTTGGTTGAGTTCGGTCAGGTCGGTGTACTTGCGCTGCAGCCATTCCCGGAACGCGCGATCTGCGTGCGGGCCGTAGGAAACGGGGCCGTATTCATTGTTCACGTGCCACATGCAGAGCGCCGGGTGCTGGGCGTACCGCTCCCCCATCTTCTCGGCCATTGCCAGGGACTTTTCGCGGTAGGCGGGGTGGGAGACGTCGAAGTGCTGGCGCGAGCCGAAACCGAAGGTGGTGCCGTCCGCCATGACTGGAAGGATGTCCGGGTGCTGAGCGATCAGCCAGGCCGGCGGTACGGCATCCGGGGTTGCCAGGTCTACGCCGATGCCGTTGGAATGCATAAGGTCCATGACCTCGTCCAGCCAGCCGAAGTCGTACACGCCGTCGGCGGTTTCGAGCCGGCTCCAGGAGAAGACGGCCAGCGTGACCAGGTTGACGCCAGCTTCCTTCATGAGGCGGACGTCCTCTTGCCATACCTCGCGCGGCCACTGTTCCGGGTTGTAGTCGCCGCCGTAGGCAATGCCGCCGAGGCGTTTGTGCAGGTGTTTCAGGCGGTCTTCGGCCGTGCTGTGTGGCTCGCTGGTCATCATTGTCCTTTGGTTGGCACGTCGGCCGCGTGGTTCCAACCCTGCGACCTGCATCACACGTAGAAAGTATCGTAAACTTTACGCAATAACAACACCTTGGATAGCGTATTCCACTACCACTTTGGCAGGGAAGGGTGGGGCAGCGGTCGCGACAAGGGGCTTTTGAAGCATTATCTGGCTACGTGGGATCGGTTCTTGTCACATACAGGTGCTTGTTGTTTCCGGAGAGCGATAGAAACTATCGGAGTTGCCCGAATGCACGCAACGTGGCAGCCCCTGGACAAAGCGAAAGGCCGCGACGTCGCATTTCTGCATCCATCGCGGCCTTCCCGGGCATTAGGCGTGGGCTCCCGCCCAGTTGCTCCGGCGGGCACCTCGGCCCATACCGCGAGAATCAGCGCGGATACAAGAAACTCCGCGGGCTAGGACGTGCCGAGCCGGGACAAACTGGGAAGGAACGCACGCGCGTTCAGGAAAGCGCCTCGCAGATGTCGAAACTTGTCCCGGAGGTTTCCAAAGACAGGAACGTATTGGTTCCATCAGCGGTCAGTGTGTACTCGACCCTCCCGTGGTAAAGCGTGGCACTTGGCCCTTTCGGAGTGTCGCTTGGGAAGAGAATGATGCCCACAGCCCCCCTGTCCGTCACGGAGGTTGTGCCATCCGGGTTGGTGACGGCGGTCCGGTTGGAGCCGGTGGCCCTGAAGACGATCTCCGCGCCGGTGTCGTCGTTGACGAAAGTCAGGGTGTATCCCTTCCCGGTAGTGAGGACGCGAACCGGGTCGCCGTTCCTGTCAACAAAAGTCCGAACTTTCGACGACGCACCGGTTGCTTCGATGCCCAAGGCAAAGTCGGGGCAGCCCTCCCCCGCGGGCAAGACCAGATCGGGAGGGAAGTCAGGCGGGGTGTCACCAGGTATTGGGGCCAGCGCATTGGCCCCTGCAGGGAGCGCCAACAATGCTGCGGCAAGGACGGCGATGGGCGCGAGACGGCGGACTGGGGCGTTTTTCATGGCTTCTCCAGGGGGTGGGCGGCATTCTGGGCCGCGCAAATAACGAGCACAGCCAAAGGCTGCGCAACGAGCGTCCGCGAAAGATCCGCAGCGCTCTTAGGCAGGTTCGGCCCCCTTTGCCGCACCTGGACACGGCGACGAAACAACAGTTACAGGCTCAGCCTGCACCGCAGAGCCTACTCAGGGCCCGCGCGGAGTCAACACTCAGTTAGTGGAGGACCGGCTCCATTTGCTAGCCATGCTGCGTGGTGCAAACCATTGACATGTGACCATTTGGTCACCTATTTTATCCCTATGGACGCCGTCTTCAAGGCACTCTCCGACCCCACCCGCCGGGACCTGCTCGATGAGCTCTTCCGCGAGGACGGGCAGTCGCTGGGCGCACTTGGGGCCAGGTTCGAAATGTCCCGCTTCGGGATCGCCAAGCACCTCAAGCTGCTGGAGGAAGCCGGCCTGGTGGTGACCCGCCGTCGGGGCCGGCAGAAACTGCACTTCCTGAATCCGGTGCCCATCCGCCTCATCCACGACCGCTGGGTGAGCAAGTACTCCGAACCATGGGCCGCTGCCCTCAGCGACCTCAAATCCAGATTGGAAAGTCCCATGGAAAAAATCTTCGAAATCTACATCAAAACCACCCCGGAACGGCTCTGGGAGGCCATCACCAACAGCGAGATCCGCAGCAAATACCAGTTTGGAATGAACATCAGCTCAGACTGGACTCCGGGGTCCCGGTTCGAGATGTCACCCAACGGCGGGGACCTCCTGGGCGAAGGCGAGAACAAGGAGGTGGACCCTCCGCGGAAGCTCGTCCAGACCATGCGCGCCCTGTGGGGCGAGGACGTCAAGGCCGAAGGCTGGTCCACCATCACCTGGGAAATCGAACCTGTGGGCGATTCCTGCCACCTCACCGTCACCCACAGCGACCTGCGTGAAGGCGCCAACGAACAGCTCTACGGTGGCTGGCCAATGATCCTCTCCGGCCTTAAGACGTGGCTTGAGACGGGAGAGAAACTCACCACACCGGGTTCGCTCATGTACACCTAATCCGCCCCTGGGAGTTTTTGTCCAGAGACGGCGACTTCACGGCCTTCTTGGTCGCTGTGTCGGGACAAAAACTCCTGTGATATTGCCGTCACGAGGCATAGCCTGAAGGCACCCGGCAGTCCCGAGCGACACGATTGCCGGCCGGAACCAACACTGGGCGTCAGGAGGCGGAGGCGATGGCTTCCATGGAGGGAACCGTGGCGCTGGTGACAGGTGCGGCGGGCGGCCTGGGACAAGCCGTGGCAACCGGGCTTGCCCGCGAAGGGGCGCTGGTTGTGGTGGTGGGGCGCTCCGCTTCGCGGGCCGAAGAGGCAATGAAGGGCATTCGCTCGCGCGTTCAGGACGCCCAGCTTGAGCCGCTGGTATGCGACCTCTCCCTTCAATCCTCGATCCATGCGGCGACCACTGACTTCCTGTCCCGCCATGACCGGCTCGACGTGCTGGTCAACGCGGCGGGCGTGTTCCGCAAGGAACGCCATCTCACCCCCGACGGGCTCGAACTGACCTTCGCTACCAACGTGATGGCTTACTTCCTCCTGACCCGGCTTCTGCTGGACGCCCTCAGGAACGCTGCCGTGGCTGGACGGGAGAACACAGGAACAGCCGCACGGCCTGCTGCGGGGCCGCGCACGTCCCGCATCGTGAACATCGCGTCCAGATACGGCAACGCCAAGCTCGACTTTGACGACCTTCAAACCGCGAAGGGCAAGTACAGCTACCTTCGCTCGACACCACCCACCATGCTGGCACGCGTCCTCTTGACCCAGGAATTCGCCGAGCAACTCCGCGGCTCCGGCGTGGTGGCAAACGCCGCGCATCCGGGATTGGTCAAGAACACGGCGCTGCTGCAGGACGTCGGCGGGCCGTTCCGCTGGATCACGAACACGTTCGGTGCCCCCGCCGAAAAAGCGGCCGACACACCACTTTGGCTCGCCACCGCCAACGAAACAGCGGCGGTCACCGGAAAGCTATGGACGAAGCGCAAAGAACTTCCGACGCCGGGCATGGGCTCGGACCCGGAAGCCCGCCAGAGGCTCTGGAACGCGTGCTCCCGCCTCGCCGGACTCACCTGACCATGCTTCGCTAGGGGTTTGCCTGGCCGGCCACTGACAGCCTCCCCCGGAGGCTTAGTCAAGACTAGCCGCGCGGCTGGGGACCCTGATCACCGCTTTGTCCGGTACGGAGGAAGCCGTCCCAGCCGCGGGGCCGTATCTTGCGGACAACAACCATTTCCCAAGCACCAAAGAGCACACCCAGGACCACGGCAACCACCCCAGCCGTGAACCACCCGCCCCGGCCGAACATCATCAACACGACGCCCACAAAGCACAGGCCCTTTGCAGCTATGTCCAGATACAAAGGTCCTCTCAGGAACTCCATACCTCCACGATATGCCCCTGCCGACAGGTGTGATGGACCCGCTCACGATTTATGGGATCGCCGCTCCCGGCTGATGCAAAAGCACAGTGGCGATGCCCCTGGGGGCATCGCCACTTTGCCTTGCCTGAAATGTTTGGACGTTGGCCGTGTTGGCACTACCCCACCAGGGTAGTGATCAGCCTGACCGAAGAGGCGATGATCGCGATGAGTCCGATCGCCCCGAAGAGGTTATGCCACCACTTATTCCGCAGGTCACCCATGACAGAGCGCTTGTTGGCCATGATGACGATCAGGATGCCCAGAAGCGGTGCGATGAGGACCGTCAGTGACTGAGCTATGACAATCAGGGCTACCGGCGATGCTTGGAACGACAAGGTAATGATCAGCCCGAAAGCCAGGATGATGCCGGTGACAATGCGGGCGGCAGCTGATCCAGCCTTGGCGCCGCGTCCGAGGGCGTCGGAGAGCATGGTGCCCCCGGCCGTTGCGTTGGCGATCATGGAGGAGAACGCTGCACCGGACAAGCCCAGGGCGAACAGCATGGAACCCACAGGCCCGGCCAGTGGGGCGAAGACCGAGGCGAGGGCGTTGATCGTTCCGGCCTCGGCGCCGGTCTTGCCGAGTACAGCCGCGGCAACCATGATGACGAGTGCGGTCATGATGCCAGGGGCAACGATGCCCGGGATGGTGTCAACGAGGGTGATGTCCCGGTAGTCCGCCTGCGTACGGCGGTTTTCCTTGATGCCGTAGGACGTGTAGAAAGCTGCGTTGATGGAGAAGTTTGTGCCGACCAGTGCCACGATGAGGATCTCGCTTCCCGGAGGCAACTGCGGGACCATCCCCTCCAGGGACCTGTACCAGTCGGGCTGGGCAACGATGGTGCTGGCGATGAAGGCGATACCCATCAGGACAACGATGGCCAAGAGGGCTTTTTCGACGATGCCGTAGACGTTTTTAAACGCCAGGACGAAGGCGACGGCGGCGGTACAGACAACCGTCCAGAGGACAGGTGAGCCACCGAAGACCAGGGACAATCCCAGGCCCGAACCCACTGCGTTCCCGACCGAGAACATCAGGGTGATACCGAAGACGCCGAAGCCGGCGAGGACCCCCACCCACTTCCCGAGGCTGTCCTTGATGGAGGTGATCAACGACGTCGGAGTGGAAATGCCGAGCCGCACGCTCATGTCCGTGAAGAAGATCATGAGGATGGTGGAGACGGCAATGACCCAGACGAGGGTGTAGTCGAACCGGCTGCCGGCCTGGACGGCGGTAGTGAGGTTTCCCGGACCGAACTGCCAGGCCCCCACCACAAAGGCCGGGCCCATGAGTGCCAGGTAGCCGAGGAAAGTTCTGCGTTTGGCAGGTGGTTTGGAAAGGGAAGTGCTTTCGGGGGTGACCATCTGACCTCGCTGTTCGTCCAGGGTATGGATGGTCCTATTCTGCTCGCGCATTGCGAGTCCTCCTTCTCCAGCTTCAGTGCTGGGGGTCGTCGTTGACCAGGGTGGAGAGTGAAAGTTGGGGCCGGGATGGCGGGCGGTGCCCGCCATCCCGATAGATCCTGGGATCAGGCCGTGCTGGATCAGGCAACGCTGGTCCGACAGGGACGGTCAGGCAGCGCTGGTCAGGCAGGGACGGTGACGCTGCCGAGGTTGGCGGACTTGAGGGCCAAGGCGATTTCGGCTCCGGCGCCCTCGGCGAGGGGAAGCAGCGGCGGGCGGACAGTGGCGTGGTCCAGGATGCCGCGGGCTACGAGGCCTTCCTTGAGGGCGACGGTGCCTTCCATGTGCGAACCACGGTGGTAGACGTTCTTAGTGACCGGCAGGAGGCGGTCGTGGATGGCGCGGGCGGCGGCATAATCCTTGGCCTTGCCGGCGGCGATGAGCTCAACCAGCGGCTCCGGCGCGAGTCCGCCGTAGCCCACCAGCGCGCCGTCGACGTCGAACATGGTGTGCAGCAGGTACTCGTCGTGGCAGGTCAGGATCTGCAGGTCCGGGTAGGTTGCCCGCAGGACGGGGATTTCTGTATCCCAGCGCTTCATGTTCCGGACGCCGTTCTTGGTGGCGAAGACGCCTTCCTGGCCGGCGATTTCCAGCTGGGTTTCGAGGTCGTAGGTTGCCTTGGTGGCATCCGGGTACTGGAACAGGATCAGCGGCAGGCCGGACGTTTCGTAGATTTCCTTGTACCGGGTCTGGGGTGCGCCCTTCTGGTAGCCGAAGCGGAGCCAGCCGTGGGAGGGGTAGACCAGGCCGGCCTCGGCGCCGGCTTCCACTGCACGCTTGGCTTCGAGGGCAGCGACCGTGTTGCCCTCACCGGTGATGCCGGCGATGATCGGGATCCCGCCATTGACGGCGTTCTTGAATTCACGGATGACGAGGGCCTGCTCGTCCTGGGTCAGGAAGGTTCCTTCGCCGGCGTGGCCCAGGACCACCAGGCCCTTGACGCCTTCAACACTGGCCAGCCAGCCGCCCAGGCGGTGGATCGCGTCGACGTCGACGGCTCCGTCGCGGGTGAACGGGGTTACGGGAGCGGGAACCAGCCCGCGGAGATCGATGGTCATGAGAGCTTCCTCTGTCTTGTAGTCGGTGGTTTCCGCTATGTGAGAACGTTTGCGGGAACGTTTTCATTGTGCGGTGTGTTCCAGCTCACTGTCAAGGGCCAACTGTGAAAGACGGAGGAAATAGAGTGTCTTCTAGGACAATCGTGAAGAGGAGACCCCACATGGAACCGGTCGCACCCGGCACCACCGTTACCCTGCGGGACGTTGCCGCCGCCAGTGGGGTGAGCCTTTCCACGGCCAGCCGTGCCCTGGATGAACGCGGAACCGCCTCCCGCTCCGCCGCGGCGGAACACGTCCGGAAGGTTGCCGAGGAACTTGGCTACCGCCGGAACTCCTTCGCGTCCAGCCTGCGCCGCGGCGAAACCCGGACCCTGGGGGTACTGGTCCCGCGCCTCAGCGACACCGTGATGGCCCTGATGTTCGAAGAACTGGAGCGCGCCGCCTCAGACCGCGGCTATTTCGCCATGGTGGCCACCAGCGGGGATGACCCGGACGATGAGCGCCGCGCCGCGGAGACGCTGCTGGACCGCAATGTTGACGGGCTGATCCTTGCGACGGCCAGGCTCGACGACGAACTCCCCAAGCTGTTGCGGCAGCGGAAGGTGGCACACGCCCTGGTGCTGCGTACCGACGGCGTGAGCCCGTCAGCCCTCGGCGACGACGAAGTGGGCGGGTACCTTGCCACGCGGCACCTCATCGACCTGGGCCACCGTGACATCGCGGTGGTCACCGGTCCGTCCTTCACTTCCACGGGGACGGCCCGCCTGGCCGGTGCACGCCGGGCCATGGAGGAGGCTGGCGTCACCCCGCGGGAAGATTGGCTGCTGGCGGCTGGCTATGGCATCGAAAACGGCTTCGCGGCCGGCGAGACGCTGCTGGGCAGCAACCCACGCCCCACTGCTATTTTCGCCGCCAACGACAACCTCGCCATGGGCATTATCGCGGCGGCGCACCGCTGCCAGGCGATCGTGGGACGGGATCTCGCACTGGTGGGCTACAACGACATTCCCCTCTCGTCGCGGCTCGCCACTCCCTTGTCCTCCGTGCGCGTCCCGCTGGACCAGATTGCGGGCAACGCGATCGACCTCATCGTGAACCCCGGCAAGGAACCCCGGATCCGTAAGGCCATGCCCAGCCTGATTCCCCGCGAATCCAGCGGGCCACCTCAGCGCGGCGGCTAGGCTTTTGGCGCCCGCCACAGCAGGGTCACACCGAACGCCACGGCGCTGAGCACCAGCATGGCCAGCACCATCAGGCCCCAGCTTGCCTGATCCACGCCGCCGTCAGCGAAGACACCGATCAGCACTGTGGCGGTAATGGCTCCCACATAACGGCAGGTCTGGTAGATTCCGGCTGCCACCCCCCGCTCTTGCGGCCTGACCGAGAGGAACATGCCCTGGTTGGTGGCAATGCCCACCGCCCCGTAGGGAATGCCCATCAGCGTGGTGAGCGCCAGCACCAGGGGAATGGCCAGTGATCCGGTCAGCAGCCACATCAGCGCTGCCACCATGGTCAAAAGTACGACGCCGGCAATCAGCACGGGCCGTACGCCGAATTTGCCCATGGCCCGGACAGCCCAGGGCGTGGCCAGCACGGACATCGCCGCAAGCGGCAGCATAAGAAGCCCCACCAGCCCGGGGTCATAGCCGCCGGCTTCCTGCAGCAGTTGAGGCAGGCCAAAGAAGACGAAGTAGTACACGCTGCTGAAGACCGCGAACCCCAGGTAGACCAGCATCAGCGGCCGGTTACGGCCCAGCAGCCTCAGGTCCAGGAACGGCGGGCTGAAGCGGAGTTCGCGCCACACAAACAGTGCGGCGATGGCGGTTCCGGCGCCAAGCATCCACCAGCGGTAGCCCGGGGCCACGTCCAGCAACGCCATCATGACCAGCAGGAGGGAACCAACAAAAGCTGCGATCCCGGGGATGTCCGAATCCTTGGCCAGCCGGGCAAGGCTTCCCCGCTCCCGGACCCCGTCCGCCGGGGCCACCTTCCGTACGATAAAGAGGGCTGCCAATGCCAGCGGGACGTTGACCAGGAAGAGTGCCTCCCAGCCCACCTGGCCTACGAGCAGGCCGCCGGCCACCGGTCCCACCGCCGCCGCGGAGGTGTTTGCCATCTGGATCCGGCCGAGCGGGCGTGACGATTCCGTTCCTGCACGCTGCGCGATGGCACCGATCATGACTACCGCGCTGGGATAGGCCGTAGCGGTGCCCAACGCCATGACGGCGCGGGCAACGCACAGCAGCGCGAAGTTGGGTGAAAAGGGGGCGAGCGCGCACGTGATGGCCACAGTGCCCATGCCCAGCATGAACATGCGCCGCGGCCCGAACCGGTCCGCCAGCCTGCCCATCAGCGGCTGCCCGGCGGCGGAAGCGAGGTAGAAGGACGTGATCACCCAGGTGACGGTAGCGACGTCGAGCCCGAAATCCGCGCGCAGGACCACCAGCGCGACGGCGATCATGGAGGAATTCAGGGGGTTCAGCGCGGTGCCCAGGCTCAGGCCTGCCACCGCCAGACCGGTCCGGGGTTTGTTGCTCACGGAAACAGTCTGGCGCACAGCCTTTAAATCCGCGATTTTGTGACCGCCGCCGCGGCTGGGACTAGGATGTGCTCAACTGACACTTCTGGGGGCAGTATGGAACCGATCACGGTCAAAGGCGGCAAGGGCACGGTAGATCTGGAGGATGGCAGGTACATCCACCTGGTCTGGA
The DNA here is from genome assembly GCF_042270935.1 of Pseudarthrobacter sp. NPDC055928. Classification (NCBI taxonomy): domain Bacteria; kingdom Bacillati; phylum Actinomycetota; class Actinomycetes; order Micrococcales; family Micrococcaceae; genus Pseudarthrobacter; species Pseudarthrobacter sp. NPDC055928. Next base: position 165,121 of record NZ_JBHJZH010000008.1, on the reverse strand, counting down.
ACCGCAGTGTCCGGATCGAGGAAGTGGATGCCCAGGAGGCCATGGCAGCAGTTAACGTTGTGGCCGACGGCCGTGAGTATCCGATGCTCGTTGACATGGCCACCACCGAGTCCGTGAGCCGCCAGGCCCGGGCTGTCTTCTCGATTCCGTGCGCGGCGTCCAGGATCGCCCTGCTGGGCTCAAGCCCGGTGGATCGGGTGCTCGCCAACTTTTTCCTCAGCCTGCACGTCCCGCCATGCCCCACCCGGTTCTTCACCTCCCGGGACGATGCCATGGCCTGGCTGCTGGCAGAGCCCGCCAACTAAGGGGCGGAAAACCCGGCGTCGCGGGAACGGTCCGGGCTCGCCCGAACGCTTTAGCGTCCGGGCACCCTCCCGGGGATTCCGACGGCGTCATCCGGTCCGGCAGCGCGAATTACTTCCACTGCTCCCGCACCAGGCCGTGCGGCACCGCCGGATGGGCGCGCACCACGTAACACCCTTCCCCGACGTCGGTGATCATGATCCCTGTCCCGTGCCGGTCCGCGGCCTCACCCACGGCACGGACGGCGTCGTCCAGAACCCGGCCTACGTCGTCTGACTGGCCCGCCCGGACTTCCACGGCTCCGGCGCTCCTGCTCTCCGGCATCACTGGCCTTTGTGCCCGGCGGAGGCCAAGTCCGGGACCCGGGTTCCGCCGTCGTCCGTCAGCGGGACGGCAGTCAGTGGGCCCGCAGTCAGCCGGACCGCCGCCAGCCCGGCCGCAGCCGCCCACGCCTGGGGCGAGCCCGCATGGTGATACTTGACCGGCACGGGGAAGTCCGTCCGCGAGAACCCGCCGAACAGTTCCGGGAGGCTGTTGCCGAAATGCCCGGCCGCCTCACGGATTCCGGTTGCCACAGTCCGGGCGTCGTCCAGGAAGCCGTAGGCGGCCATCCCTTCGGCGGCCAGCATGGTGTCGTGGGGCCATACAGAGCCATTGTGGTAGGACATCGGGTGGTAGTAGTGCTGGCCTTCAGCAAGCGTCCGGATGCCCCAGCCGGTGAAGAAGTCGGGCTGCAGCAGGCGCGAGGTCACCGCGCGGGCATCCTCAGCGTCGAGCATGCCAGACCAGAGCAGATGACCCGCGTTGGAGGCGAGCGCGTCCACGTGGTGGCCTTCCCCGTCCACCGCCAGTGCCGGGAAGTTCTGCGAATCCATCCAGAACGCTTTCCGAAAGCGCGCCTTCAACCCGTCGGCCAGCCCGTTCAAGGTCTCCGCCCAGGCCTGGTCGCCCCAATATTCGGCCGCCAGCCGGGCACATTCCCGCAGTCCGCGCCAGGTGTAACCCTGGACTTCGGCGAGGGCGATCGCGCCCGTCGGTTCGCTGCCGTCGGCTCCGGCCACAGCGTCGAACGAGTCTTTCCAGCCCTGGTGGAGCAGCCCGTTGGGGTCCGGCGTGTAGCGGACAAACCCGGTGTCCTTCAGGCCGCCGTCGCCGAGGATCCATTCCACGGCTGCCCGCGCCGGCTGTTCGAGTTCGCGGATGAGGGCGTCGTCGTCCACGTGCCCCAGCGCCATCAGGAACAGCGGAGTGGAATCAACTGTGCCGTAGTAGCGGCCGTAGGGAACCGCGCCCAGCTGGGCCAGCTCGCTGACGCGCACTTCGTGCACCATTTTCCCGGGCTGCTCCACACGTGCGGGATCGTCCACGGTCCCCTGGGTTGCTGCCAGGGCACGCAGCACCTCGCCCAATAGCTGCGGAGATTCTGCCCGCGTCAGCATGGATGTCAGCAGGGAGTCCCGGCCGAACAGCGTCAGGAACCAGGGCAACCCCGCTGCGGGGATGGTCAGCTCCGGCTTGACCGGGCACGGCATCAACAGCGAGTCAAGGTCCTTGAGGCTCTGCCGCGCCAACGCGGTCAGCCCCTCTGTGGAACGCACGACGGCGGCTGGCGCCGCTGGGTCCGTCTGCCCGCCGGTGGAAGCGGCCGAGATCACCAGGGCCTGCGTCTGTCCCGCCGCCAATGCCAGGTCCCAGGACAGTACGACGCCGACGAAGCGCCCGTCCACCGGCTCCCGGCGGACCGCCGGAGCGATGCTCGCCGTCAGCTCGACGCCGGCCGTGAAGGTCCGGCCCCGGAAAGTATGGGTGTAATCGAAAGTCAGGGCGCCGCCGTCGACCACCGTCAGGCTGCTCGCGGCGCCACTGAGGTCGAAGGTCCTCCCGTCAGTGCGCACAGTGAATTGGTCAGCGAAATCGGTGCCCGCCCGCAGGACCAACCGGGCGGTGATGGGCTCCCGGCCGAGATTCCGGATACGAAGGGTTTCACGCAGGCCTGCCGCATCCAGTTCCTGGGTCCGGAAGACGAAGAGGTCGTGGGTCTGGTTCCGCCGTGCGGCAGGGCTGAGCGCTGTGGTGCGGCGGCCGGGTTCGCGGACGTTGCCCACATCCCAGAACGTGGAGTCATTGATCTCCAGGATCCAGCGGGACAGGAGCCGCGTGTCCGCCACGTACAGGCCCTCGGTACCCTGGGCGGGTGCGTCAGCGCGGCCGACGCTGCCATCCGCTGCGCCGCGCATCATGGCGCCGTGGGCCACGAGGACCGAAACTGCTGACGGGGGTGCAAGGGCTGTCATGGCGTGCTCCGGACGTAGGTGGTTTCGAGGGCCAGGGCGGCGGTCCAGCTGAAGCTTCGCGTACCGTGGGCCGCCCCGGTCCAGGGGTCGACGTATTCAGGGAAATCGTGTTCAAGGGCCAGCCTGCCGATGTTGCCGCGCAAGAAGGCTGCTTCCTCCGTAAGTCCCAGCCTTTCCAGGGCCTCGGCAACCATCCAGGACATGTTGAACCAGGCCGGACCGCGCCAGTACAACGCGGGGTTGTGGTCCTCGGCGGTGGCATCGTAACTGGGCACCATGAGGGCATCGCCGTTCATGAAGCGCGGACCGTTCAGGGTTTCCAGCAGAGCCTCGGTGTGGACCTGGTCCGGCAGCAGCAAGGGGATCAGGCCGTTGATGGTCGCCTTATGGACCACTGACCCGTCGGTGGCGTCGCGGGCTGAGTAGCAGCCCAGTTCCGCGACATACAGCTCCTCCAACGCGGTGGTGATGCGTTGTGCCCGGTCGCGGTGTGCTTCCCCGGGCAGGCCCAGCTCGGTGGCAATGTCCGCCAGGGCCAGCTCCGAGACCGCCAGCAGAGTGTTGAAGAGCGGATCCTCCATCAGGAAGGGATAGTCCGGATCGGCGTCGTCGCAGCCGTGGTCCCGGTAGCGCTCAGCCATCCAGAAATACTTGCCGTACTCCTTCTGGCTTGGCCGTTCCCCGGCGTCGGCGTGCTGTAGGTCGGGACGGTCCAGGGTTGTCTTGCAGTCCGCCGGAATCCGTGTCATCACGGTGTCCCACAGGGGCGAATTGTCGGTGCCGGACTCCCAGGGGTGCACAATGCAGGCCAGTCCCGAGCCGCCGCGGTCCCGGCGGCCGGACAGGTATTCGTGCCAATGCACCAGCCTGGGATAGTTCCGCTCCAGGAAGGACCGGCGGCGGGATTCTGCGGGGTCGGCCTGGTGGATTTTCCAGACGGCCCAGGCGTGGTTGGGCGGCTGGACCAGGCCCGCGGTGTCCACTTGCTTCGGGGACCCGGGAATCTTCCGGGACTGCCAGAACGAGGCGCCGGGCGCGTAGTCCTGGTCCCGGTGCGGATCGAAGATGATCTGCGGCAGCCGGCCGTCCTCCCATTGTCCGGCGAAGAGCGCGTCCATTTCCTGGCCGGCGCGGCGGGGCGAGACCCGGCTCAGTCCGACGGCGATGAAGGACGAGTCCCAGCTCCACTGGTGCGGATACAAGCCAGCGGCAGGAACAGTATGGGTTTTCCGCCAGTTGGCCTCGAGCACGGCGATGGAACGGGCAGCGATCCGCGCATCCAGCTCCGCCTGGTCGGCCTCCGCCCGGACATTACCCGGCATCACAGGTACCGCCCCAACAGGGAGGGCACCCGCGGAAGCACTTCTTCCGCGGGTCCGGACAGCCGGGACTCCAAGGCCACTGTGCCGTGGTAACCGATGGATTTGAGGGTGGCACCGAATAGCGCCCAGTCGATGTTTCCTGCCCCTGGCTCGAGCCGGTTCGAGTCGCTGGCCTGGATATGGCCGATGAATCCGGCAGCGTCCTGGAGGGCAGCAGCTGGATCACTTTCCTCGATGTTCATGTGGTACGTATCCGGAGCCAGCCGCACGGAGTCCAGGCCCACGAGCTTCAGCAGCCGGACGCCGTCGGAAAGCCGGTTGATCATGTGGTCCTCATAGCGGTTCAAGGGTTCGAGGTAGATCTCCACACCCTCGGACGCCGCGTGCTCCCCCAAGGCAGTGAAGGACTCCACAAGCACGGCGGTGTCCTCCTCCTCCGTGCGGGGCGGGACAAACGGGGGCAGGCGCTTGGAGAACATGCCATAGGACGCTGGAGTCATGACGCCCCGGCCGCCGATCTCCGCCATCACGCTCAGCTGCGACTTCAGCTGGATGACGGCGTCCTTGCGCAGTTCGTCGTCGAAGGCACCCACGAAGTGGGACATCTCCACGCAGGCGGTGGGCATCACCACGCCGGCGTTCCTGGCCCGGAGCAGCTCGGGCAGCCGGGCCTTGAACTGCAGTTCGCCGGCAGACCGCAGTTCAATGCCGTCGAAGCCCCAGGCCAGGGCATGGTCGAATTTCTCTTCGAGACTGCGGCCCGGGAGGTGTTGTTCCTGGACGGTGATGAGGGTCATGAGAACTCCAATACAACCTGGAGCGCGGACTGCGCGTCCGTGTCCAGGAGTTCATAGGCTTTGGCGGAATCGGCCAGGGGAAAGGTGTGGGTGACCAGGGACGGGGCGTCCACCAGCCGGTTGGCGAGGTGGTCCACCACGGTCTGCTGCAGGCGCGGGACGGTCCAGCGGGACCGGAGGCGGTTGGGGACGGAGCCGATTTGGGAGGCCAGGAGCTGCACCCTGTTGTGGTGGAACTCCTCGCCGAAGCGGACGCCGGCGGCCTCGCCTTGGTAGAAACCGGCGGCGATAACGGTGCCGTCGGCGCCCACGGCGCGGGTTGCCTCATGCAGGGCGCGGTAGTTGCCACTGAGCTCAATGGCCACGTCGACGCCGGCGCCTCCGGTAAATTTGCGGATCTCTCCTGCCAGTGCAGGGCTTGGGGGAAGTGCATGAACGGCTCCCCATCCCAGGGCCCGGTTGCGGCGGGCGTCGATGCCGTCCACGGCGATGACCTTCGCCCCGTTCAGGACGGCAAAGCGGGTGGCCAGCAGGCCGATGACGCCTTGGCCGAAGATGGCAACGGTGGAGCCGGGCCCGAGGTCTGCGGCCAGGACGGCGCTCAAGGCGATGGCGCCGACGCGAACGAAGGCACCGGCCAGCGGATCCATGCCGGCGGGGAGCACGTGTCCGCGGAGTGCTTCCGCGGCGAGGACGCCCTCGTCGCGGTGGCCCCAGATGCCCCACACAATGTCCCCCACCTGGACGGGAGCATCGTTGCCAGCAGCTCCGGCCAGCGGCCCTTCCGGCGGTGCCAGCTCCACAACTTCGCCGACTTCGGAGTATCCCCAGCCGTCGAGTGGATAACCAAGGGCCTCCTGCCCGGGCTGGAACAGCCGTGACTCTGCGTCCCAGGTGGACGTCAGGTACGGGTTGGTGCCGCGGTAGGCCGTGAGTTCGGTGCCCGCCGAGATTCCGGAATAGATGGTCCGGACCCGCGCCTGGCCGGCTTCGAGCGGGACGGACGGCTGGTCAATGACGGCGACGCTGCGGGGCGCCGCAATACGGAGGAAGCGGGACACTTCGGATCGGTCCTTAGGTTGGCTGAGCGGGCATCTGGAAGCGATGCAACCGAATGTGATGCAAACGACATTAGCACAATCACTAGCCAACTTGTGTATAGACGTTAGGCAGAATCTGCAGTAAGTTCATCACATGAATTCGGACACCTCCCCGGGGCACTCCCCTGCCAGTTATCCCCCCGTCAGGATTGGACTCGTGGGTGCCGGGCAATGGGCCGCGACCATGCATGCCCCGCTGCACAGTGCCGGTGCTGAGACAGAGCTCGCCGGGATCTGGTCCGCAAGCGGCGGCACCGCCGCGGCGCTTGCCGGGAAACACGGAGTCCGTGCCTTCGAAACGTTCGAGGAACTTCTTGCTTCCTGCGAGGCCGTGGACTTTGCCGTGCCGCCGCCCGTGCAGGCCGAACTTGCACCCCGTGCGGCCGATGCCGGGCTTGCCCTCCTCCTGGAGAAGCCGCTCGGGGCGTCCCTGCAGCAGGCAGCAGCCGTGGCGGATGCCGTGCGCCGCAACAAGGTGGCGAACGCCGTCGTCCTTACCAAGCGCTACCACCAGCGGACGCGCAGCTTCCTCGCCGCCGCGACGGAACTGCGGAGCGAAGCGGCCGTGCTCGGCGTCACCGGCAGTTACCTCCACGGCGGATTCCTCGATGGCGGGTTCCTGGACACCGCATCCCGGGCCGGCAACGCCAGCAAAAGCTGGCGCGATGAGTTCGGCGCGCTCCACGATCTCGGCCCCCACCTGCTGGACCTGATGGAGCTCACTGCAGGACCAATTGAGGCCGTGCGGGCCGAGGGCAGCAAGGACTACGTCACCATCACCACGTTCCACCGTGACGGCGCCACCGGCCAGGCGTGCCTGTCAGGCTCCGTCCGCCTCCCCCAGGCCAGGACCACCATCAGCGTCTATTCAGCGGCCGGAAGCCTGGATTACACCACCGACGGGATGGACCACTCCGAATGCTGGCCAGCCCTGCGGCGGGAATTCGCCGACGCCGCCCGGCTGGGCAGCGCGGTCACCGTGGATGCAGAGCGGGCCCTGCATGTCCAGGCGCTGGTTGAGGCGGCAGCGCTCTCGGCCCGGGAGCGGCGCATGGTCGCCGTGGCCGAGATCCTGCAGAACGGTTGACGATGAGTGGCCCGCACAATCCGAACTCAGCGACGGCTCGTTCAGTAACGCCGTACGGTGACGGGCATCAGGACCAGGCGCGGCGCCGGCGAAGCTTCGGCCGGCGCCGTTGTTCCGTCCAGCCGGTCGAACAGCAGGCGCGCCGCCGCTGCCCCGAGGGCCCGCGCATCATGGGACATCACCGTGAGCGGGATGCCCAACAGGTCTGCCAGCTCAACATCATCGAAGCTTGCCAGCGCCGGCATCGGCTGGCGCGCTGGCCGCCGCGGCACGCCGTCGCGCCATTCGCAGATTGCCCGCAGGGCACCTACCGTGGTTCGGTTGTTGGCGGAGAAAAACGCGGTGGGCGGATTCGGACCGGCAAGCAGCCGCCGAACGGCTCCAGCGGCGGCGTCGGTTTCCCGGACAATCACCAGATAATCCGGATCCAGGCTGATGCCGGCCCCAGCCAGCGCCTGCGTGAAGCCGTCAAAGCGGCTCTGAGCGGTGGAAATTCCCGCAACATCACCGAGGAAGGCGATGCGCCGGTGGCCGTCGGCCAGGAGTGCCGCTGTTCCGGCAGCAGCGCCGTTGGCGTCGTCCACGAGGACGGCGTCGCACTCCACGCCTTCGACGGTCCGGGTGGCGAGGACCAGCGGAACGCCGCCCAACTGCCGTGGGCCCAACGGGTTTCCGCCTTTGCCGGCCGGCACCAGGATCACTCCCTCCAGCTGGCGCGCGGCAAAGTCGGCGAGAAGGCTGCCCTCCCGGCCGGGATCTTCACCGCTGTTACCCACCACGATGTGCCGTCCGTGCGCGGCGGCAACGTCCTCGACGCCGAGTGCGAACTGACCGTAGTAGGGGTTGCCCAGATTCGTAACTGCAACGCCAATCAGCCCCGTGGGTTTGCTGAGCCGTGTGTTGCGGGCGCTCTGGTTGGGCCGGTAGCCGAGTTTTTCCACGGCTTCCCGGACCCGTTCCTGGACTTCCGGCCGCACGTTCAGGCCCCCGGACATGGTCCGGGAAACGGTCATCGGACTGACACCGGCCAGCGCGGCGACGTCCCTGACAGTAGGGACGGAAGAGGCATTGCTGCGGGCCATGGCCATCCCGTGCTTTCAGTTCGGACTATCCGCCCGGCGGCTTCCTGCCAGGCTGCGTCAACGTTACCAAGTGCCAGGAGAGACGCACATGAATGACCTTGAACTGCCCACCCCGGTACTGGAAATTGGTGGCACCCATGTTACGGCGGCGCTGGTCCGGCACGCGCCGGGCTCCTGGACTGTCGCGGCGGACAGTGTTGTCCGCCGGGGCCTTGACGCGCATGCTCCCGCAAGCCAACTCCTTGACGCCCTGGCGGCAGCCGCCAACTCCCTCGGCACCGGCCACAACGGCCGGTGGGGCGTGGCGCTGCCCGGGCCTTTCGACTATGCGAGCGGAATCGCGCGCTACGAGCATGTGGGCAAATTCGACGGGCTCCAGGACGTGGATGTACGTGCCGGGCTGGCGGAACGGCTGGGCATGGCACTTGGGACAGTCACGTTCCTGAACGACGCCGATGCTTTCGGAATAGGCGAGGTGGCGCTCGGCGCCGCGGGCCGCAGTCGGCGGGCCGTTTGCATCACGCTGGGCACCGGGGTGGGTTCGTCTTTCCTGGCCGACGGCATGCCCGTCAAAACTGGGACGGATGTTCCGCCGGATGGCAGCTGCTACCTGCTGGAATACCGGGGACGGCCGCTCGAGGATACCGTTTCCCGCCGGGCGATCCGGCGGGCCTACGCGGCGGCCGCGGGTGCTTCCGGTTCCGCCGGCGCCCCCGGTGCTGGTGCCGCTGGCGCCCCCGGAGATCCCGACGCCGGTACTCCGGACGTGCGCGACATCGCCGAGGCGGCCCGTGCGGGCGACGCCGTGGCCGCCATGGTCCTGGAGCGTGCTTTCTCTGCAGTCGGCGAGGCTGCCGCGCCGTATCTTTCGAGTTTCGGCACCGAGGTCCTGATTGTGGGCGGCTCGATGACGGGCTCCTGGGACATTGTGGAACCCGCCATCCGGAAGGGCATGGCAGCCGTGGCACCCGGCCTGGCAGCGTTGCCCCTCCGGAAGGCGGAGCGCTCCGAAGAGGCCGGCTTGGTGGGCGCTGCCTATTGGGCAGGGCACACCGCCGAAGGCGCTTAGTTCACAACTCCGCCGGCCGCAACGCGGGCAGGCAGTGCCGTCTCGGTCCCCCGCACCGAGGCTTTCACGGTGGCCAGCTTCTGACCCATTCCGGGGCCATGCGGGCTGATGGTGTACCGGCCCACGGCAGCCGGGACGATGAACGTTTCGGCGTAGCTCACCACAAACGGTTCGAACGCTCCGTCAGGACTTTCCACCACCGCCTGCGCGCCCTCGACGAGGTTCAGGACGTTCACGGTGCCATTGGTGTGGTGCTCCACGGTGTCCGTGAACCAATGCCGCCTGACCTCGATGAATTCCAGTTCGTGCAGGCCGGTGCGCTCCTCGGTCCAGCCCGGACCGGAGCCCAGTTCCTCCACCTGGTCCAGGAGCTGCTCGCGCGCCCACTCGGTGTTGCGGTCCCACTGGATGTTCCGGCTGGCATGGTCAACGTGGATGGGACGCGGCCGGCCATCCAGGCCCACGCGGTCCCAGTCCCACATCTTGAACGTGAAGATGTACGGCGTCGCAGAGATCTCCAGCACCATCGAGTTGGCCCCTGAACAGTGCACGGTCCCTGCCGGGATGGAAAAGTGGTCGTGCTTTTTGGCCGGGAAGGCGTTAACGTAATCCTCCGCGGGAAAGTGGGTGCCGCCGTCGGACGCTTCTTTCAGGGCCGTCACCATGGCCTCCGGGTCCGTGCCGGTTTTGAGGCCGAGGTAGACCACGGCGTCGTCGTCGCAGTCCAGGATGTAATAGCTCTCATCCTGCGTGTAGTGCATGCCGAAGCGGTCCTGGATGTAGTCCGTCAGCGGGTGGACCTGCAGGGACAGGTTGCCGCCGCCCATGGTGTCGAGAAAGTCGAAGCGGATGGGGAACTCGGCGCCGAAGCGGGCGTAGGTCTGCTGGCCGAGGAGCGCCGAGGGCTGGGTAAAGACCACGTTGACCGAGGGCAGCTCCACGATTTCTCCGCCGACGTCCAGCAGGATGCTGTTCTCCTCCGGGACGCAGTCGAAGCACCAGGCGTAGTTGTCCGCTTCGGAGTCCAGGCCGATGACCTTCTTCATCCACTGCCCGCCCCACACGCCAGGGTCAAAGAACGGCACCACCCGGAACGGCGCGGCGGCCGCAGCGGCCATCCCTCGGTGGAAGGTGTCGCCAGTGATCAGCTTGGCTTCGGAGACGCTCCGGTTGGTGTCCAAAACGTAGTCGACGGCGGGAAACAGCTGCCGCTTGTGCCTGTCGGCCACCCGCCACTCCACGAAAAAGCTCCGCTTGTACTTGCGCAGGTTGTCTTCGTTGGTGTTGTGGCAGCGCCAGTTGGGGGCGCCGGCACGCTGGCGCTGCTGCAGCTCCCAGCGTGCCATGTCAGCCAGGACCAAGGTGCGCTCGGGCAGCGGCACCAGTGCGGCTCCCCAGCCCACCAGGACAACCGGAACTTCCGACGACGCCACTTGGCGGCCGAGGTCAGCCAGCCTTTCGGCGTCGTAAAAGTCGGCCAGGGTGTGGTGGCTCATGACTCCGAAGACGCGGTCATCCGTGAGGTTGGCGGCGATCAGCGAATCGATCTCCGTGATGGGCCTGGCAGCGAGATCTTCCACGTTCATGATCCGGTGCCCCGGCAGTGCCTCGCCGATGAAGGCCAGGAGTTCGTCCAACTTCACCCCGGGATAGGCGTCCACCACAACGGGCCGGCCGGCGCCGGCGATCTCCTGCCAGGCATCCGGTCCGGTCCAGGTCCGCGGGTTGCCCGGGACGGTTACCGTGGGGAATTTGTCATAGAGGGGAGGTGTGTGGCTCATGGTCTTCCGATCCGGGAATGTTTCTTGATAACGTTACCAGCAATGCACTGGCCCGCTCGGGGCGGGCTGATACCGAAGGGCAGGTGCCGCAATGCGGCGGACGATGGTTTCCTATGGACACTCGTGGGTGGACGGCGACGGCGCGTCCGGGCCGGCCTCCTGCCTGGCCGCGCGGGTGGCTGCCCGGCTGGGCCTGGACCTGGACAACCGCGGTGTGGGCGGCTCCAGCAGCACCGGAACTGCGGCCCTCGTCCAGGACACGGCTCCCCCACCCGCCACGCTGTACCTGCTGATGACGGGACTGAACGATCTTCGCCTGGGCGGGGACGCGCCGTCGTCCCTTGAGCAGTACACCGCCGCGCTCCGGAGCATCCTTGCCGCCTTCGGCCAGGCAGCCCCGGACGCGCTGGTAGTGGCCCTCGCACAGCCGCCCCTGCTGGACTTCAGCCTGCATGCCCCGCACAATCTGGGGTCCAACGCCCTGGTGGCCACGTACAACGAGGAACTGCGGCGGGTTGCGGCGGAGTTTCCGCAGGTGGTGGTGGCCGAGGCCGCAGGCTGGAACGCTGCCACCATGCTGGACGCGGACACGGTCCACCCCAACGACGCGGGCCATAGCTGCCTGGCCCGCGCCGCCGTCCGCGCTGCTACTGCTGCATGGCAATAACAAGGCCGGCCCAGCTTTGGGGAACGGCACCCAGTCCGCGCCCGTTGTCGGGATTCCAGTACTCCGCCCACCCGCTGGTAGTGGCGCCTTTGGCCGTAAGCTCTGCGAGCGCAGCGCCCTCCTGCTCCATGCCCAGCCTCCTGTAGGCCTGGGCGAAGAGGTAGTTCAGCGGGGGCCACGCCGGTCCGCGCCAGTACGTGTCCGGATCGTAGGCGGGGTGCTCGCGGGCCACGTTGGCAGGGCCGAACTCCGCGCCGAACCGGGCCGGATCCTCAAGCTGCTTCAGTGCCGCCCGGGCTTTGGCTTCGTCCCCGGTGACCAAGGCGCCCATGACGCCGTCGCTGATGGGGATTCGGACCGACGGCCCCCCGCCCACCACTGCGAGATCGGACCAGAGCTGCTCGCCGTCGTCCCACAGGCGTTCGTCCATGGCGGCCGCGAGTTCGGTGGCCCGCGCCTCGAGCGTCGCGTCGCCTGTGACGGCAGCGAGTTCGCGGAGGTTGAACGCGGTGTAGGCGTTGAATGCCGCGGGGCAGGCCACGAAGCTGGTGGACCAGTTGGCGGCGCCGTCGTCGGAGAAGGAGACCTCGTTCATGCGTTCCTTGTTCCACGCCGTACGGGCCGGGCGGCTGTACCCTTCCTTGGTCCGGCCCGGGGCGCCCCAGTCGTCCCAGCGCGGGGCGTGGTCGTTGCCTGCTTCCCACGGGTGCACCACGTAGATAAGCCCCTCGGGAGTCCGCCGGTTCTCCCACAGCCAGTCCAGCCCCGCCCGCGCCTTGGCCAGCGTTGCCTCTGAGAGTGGAATGCCGGCGTCGGACAACACCCGTGCGGCGTGCCCGAACATGGGCGGCTGCGTCAGGGACGACGTCCCGGTGAGCGGACCCAGCCAAGTGTCCGGGCCGGCGCCGCCGTAACGCATGTGCGGCACCATGCCGTTGTCCAGCTGCCCGGCCAGGACGGCATCGAGCTCCTGGACCGCGCGGGGATCTCCCAGTTTGGCCCAGATGATGGCGTGGAAGCAGGAGTCCCACAGCCACAGATGCGGGTAGGTGCCGGGGTTCGGCACGGAATAGCCGTGCTCCGGGCGCCAGTGCGCGTCCATAAGGTTGCGCACAGTGCCTGCAAGACCGGCGTCCGTGGTGCGGCCCATCATCCTTTCTCCGCGCCTGCGGTCAGGCCTTCGGTCAGGAGCCGCTCGGCGGCAAAGAAGATGATGATGATGGGCAGCGTCAGGATGACCGAGCCGGCCATCAGGACGGTGGTGGGCACCTCGATGCTGCCGGCCAGCTGGGACAGGCCCAGCGAAACGGTCCAGCTTGGCCTGGTGTTGACCAGGAACAGCAGCGCGAAGAGGAATTCGTTCCACGCGATCATGAACACGAACAGGCCGTTGGAAATGATGGCCGGCATGGCCAGCGGCAGGCTGATCCGGCGCAGCACGCCGAGCCTGCTGCAGCCGTCCAGGGCCGCAGCTTCCTCCAGGCTGGTGGGGATGGTGTCGAAGTAGTTGCGCAGCATGTAGATAGTGACAGGGATGACCTGGGCCACGTACACGATGAGCAGCGCCACCAGCTGGCCGCGAAGGCCCAGCCTCGTGAAGAAGGTGAACAGCGGAATGGCCAGCAGGATGCTGGGGAACAGGTACACCGCAAGGAACAGGGCGCTGACCTGGCGGCGGCCGAAGAAGTTCAGCCGGCTAATGGCGTAGGAACCTGGAATGGCCACGAGCAGCGAGATGAGCACGGTGCCCAGCGCCACCATGGCCGAGTTGCCCATGAACTTCAGGAAGCCCTGCCCGCCGTCTTCCTGCGGAGTCAGGATGCTCCGGTAGGAGCCCCAGTCCAGTTCGCCGAATGGAATGACCAACGAACCCGGATCACGCAGCAGCGCATCCAGCGGCCGGATGGACAGGACGAACATGTAATAGAACGGGAACAGCGTCACCAGCACCAGGCCGACGATCACCACCCAGCGCAGCACACCGAAAACTTTGGTTTCGATCACGTCCCGCGTCCAGCGCGAACCCTCCGGGGGCCGGGACGGGGAGGCCGGGCGTCTCGTTTCGACGGGAATCGCCATCAGGAGACCTCCTCTTTCTTGCCGAAGAATTTAATGTAGATGCCCACCATCAGGCCGAGGATGACTGCCAGCACCAGCGCCTGGGCGGATGCCGCACCGATGTCACCGCGGGCGGTCAGGAAGTTGAACACGGTTACGGCCACGACTTCGGTGCCGCCGCCACCGCCGGTGAGCAGGTAGATGTCATCGAAGCTGTTGAAGGTCCAGATGAAGCGCAGCACGGACAGCATGGCGATGGTGGGGAGCAGTTGCGGCAGGATGATATGGAAGAAGCGCTGGATGGGAGTAGCCCCGTCCACCCTGGCCGCTTCCTCCAGGCTGTCCGGAATGGCGTTGATCCGGGCGGTCAGGAACAGGAAGGCGAACGGGAAGGACCGCCACATTTCGAACACGATGACGGCGATCAGAGCCGTGGGGATCTCGAAGTTCAAGCCCAGGAAGGACACTTCCCTGGCCCGCTCGCTGAGGAAGGGGATGGATTCCTCCCAGCCGAGCAACCGCTTGCCCCAATAATTGATGAGCCCAAACTGCGGATCCAGCATGGTGGTCCAGGTGAACGTCACGGCCACGATGGGTGACACGTACGGGATCAGCATGGAAGCCCGGATCAGGGTCCTTCCCTTGAAGGGCTTGCGGAGTGCCAGGGCCGCGATCAGTCCCAGGATGATCGCGCCGGCGGTGCCGAAGATGGAGTAAGCCAGCGTGGTCCCCAGCGACGTGAAGAAGCTGCTCGAGAACACGTTGTCGAAGTTGGCAAGGGTGTACGGGCCGAAGATTCCGGCCGTCCGGATGTTCAGGATCCGGACCCGCTGGAAGGCAAGCACCAACGTCCACAGGATCGGCAAGACCACCATGACTAAAACCAGGACCAGGGTGGGCGAGAGCAAGGTCAGGCCCGCCCGCTGCTCCTCCTTTGCCATGGGGGAAAGCTTGCGGCGCCCCCGCAGGCCGGCGGCCGATGCCGCCGGTCCTGCAGGAACGTCCTTTTTGACAGAACTCACTTCAGCGAGCCCTGAATCGAGCGAAGGGATTCAGCGGCCTGCTTGGCTGCGGTTTCGGGATCCACTCCGCCGGAGGTGACGTCACTGACAGCCTTGGCGATAGGCAGTTCGCCCAAAGCCGCGCCCACGAGGTCGCCCTGGCCCTGGGTGATGCCCCAGCGCTTGAGCTCATCCGGGCCCTGTTCCAGGACGGACAGCACGTCCTGGGAGTAGAAGTTGCCCAGGGGTTCCTTCTTGTCCACGCCCGCAGGCATGGTCTTCCACTTGTCCGCGTACTCGGTGGGGTTGTCCGCCGTGCCAGCCCTGACCGGGAGCCGGCCTTCAGGAGCGATGGAGAGCCAGTCAACGTAGCCCTCGGTCATGAAGTACTCCACGAACTTGCGGGCAGACTCCGAAGCGGAGTCCTTGGTGACTGTCCAGGAGACAACTTCACCGAACTGCGCCGGCTGGTCGCCGTCCGGTCCCTGGATGCCGGTTACAACGCCGGTGTTCTTGGCCAGGAAGGACGGGTCGGCCACGCACTCGGCGCACGTGGGCTTGGCATCGTTGCGAAGGCCTGCCATCTCGTCCAGGAGGAACGTTGACCAAATGGACATGGCGGCCTGGCCGGCGAAGTAGGAAGCACGGACCGTGTCCACGTCCTGGGCGCCCGGAACAGAGTAGTCCTTCAGCATGTCGCGGTAAAACTCCAGGGCACCGATGCATTCAGGGCTGTCGAAGGTGATGTCGCCCTTGTCGTTGACCATTTCGCAGCCGTTGCCCTGGGCAATGTGCTCGAAGGTCTGCTGCGTAAAGGCCTCACCGGGCTTGTTGGCGGCCGCGATCCCGGCCAGTTGGGGGGTGTCGAGCTTCTGCGCCGCGGCCTTGATGTCGTCATAGGTCTTCGGCGCCGCTATGCCGGCCTTGTCGAAGAGGTCCTTGCGGTAGTACAGGAGCTGCTGCCAGGAGGAATCAGGCACTGAGAGCTGCTGGTCGCCGTCGCGGGTAAGTTCCAGGGCCCGTTCGGAGAACGTGCTTTCGTCGAGGCTTTCAACGATTGCCTTGTTGCTGTCGGCATCCACCAGGTCGTTGGCAGCCAGGGTCCGGACCTGGGCCAGCGAGATGGAACCGATCACGTCCGGGAGGTCGCCGGCGGCCGCCGAGGACGTCAGGACCTGGTTGAACTGGTCTTCCGGCACGCCCACGAGCTCAACTTCGACGCCGGTGGCTGCTGTGAACTTATCGATGATTGCCTCTGTCTTGGCCACCCGGTCCGGGAGGGTATCCGCCGTCCAGACTGTGATGGCCTGGGCACTGGCGTCGGGGCTTGAGCCGTCATCCGTGCCTTCGTTGGGCGTGCAGGCCGCCAGCATTGCCACGGTCAACGATGCAGCTGCCAAGACGGCCACGCTGGACCGGCTTCTGGTTCTCATCACTTCGATGCTCCTGTCTTCGGCGGTGCCTTGAGCGGCCCCGCGGATTCGCGCTTTGCTCCCCCGTTCCACCGGCACTGGACCACTTTGGCCGGGCCAGCGGAAGAGGTGCTGGAAAACTCCCCGGTCGTGAGCGCAGTCACAATCCCGGGACTTGTGCCTAAAGGCTATCCAAATGTTGCCTAGTTGTCTAGCATTAGCTGCAGAGTCAATCGACACGAGTGGATGCAGGTTCTGCCCTATGCGCTCTCCGAGCGCCTAGGATGTCAAAAGTGCCTTTTCAACCGTAGGAGCCGCAGATGTACGTCGGACCAGGGGACGTCCTTCACCTGATCAGGTCAGGCAAGGCCCGAACCCGCGGGGACATCCAGGAAGAAACGGGCATGTCCCGCATGACAGTGGCCCAGCGCGTGGATGCCCTGCTCAAGGCTGAACTGATCCGCGAAGCCGGCACTGCACGGCCTTCCGGAGGCCGGCGGCCAACGGATCTGGCCTTCAACCTCCAGCACTCCTGCACTGTCTCCGCCTCGGTGGAGACCACGTCCAGCCGGGTAGCGCTCACGGACCTCAGTGGGGCGATCATCACCGACGAGCACCTGGACATCGCCGTCGATGACGGCCCCGAGAAAGTTTTGCACGCCATCACCGAAGCCGGACTGCTGCTTCTCCAGCGGTCCAACACGCCCATGGCAAAAGTTTCGGGAATGGGCATCTCCATCCCCGGCCCGGTGGATCCCCACACGCTCCGCCCAAGCCAGCCGCCCATCATGCCCGGTTGGGACGCATACCCCATTGTCGAGTTCATCCAGGACACCTTCCCCGTGCCGGTCCTGGTGGAGAACGACGCCGATGCGATGGCAGTTGGCGAATACAGCACGGGCTTTGCCGGCGTCCCTTCCCTATGCCTGGTGAAGGTGTCCACCGGCATCGGCACAGGCCTGGTCATCGATGGCCAGGTCTATCAGGGCGTCGACGGCGGGGCCGGCGATATCGGCCACGTCCGCCACCCTGCCTTCGCGGAACTGCAGTGCCAGTGCGGCTCGTTTGGCTGCCTGGCCGCTGGGGCCAGCGGAGGCGCGATCGCGCGCAAGCTCGCGGAGATGGGCATCGATGCATCGTCCGGACGTGATGTGCGCCAGCAACTGTTGGCCGGCAACGTGGACACGATGCGCCTCACGCACGACGCCGGCCGGAGGCTTGGTGAAGTGATGGCCACCGTGGTGTGCCTGCTCAATCCGGCAGTCCTGTTGATCGCGGGCGATCTCGCGTCATCCTCGTTGATCGGGGGCATCCGCGAGACGCTTTATCCTATGTCGCTCCCGCGAGCCACACGCCACCTGGACGTCCGGTTGGCGGCGCTGGGCGAAGACGCAGCAATCCGGGGCATGTCATCGCTGCTGGTGAACCAGGTCTTCTCGCCCGCTGCGGTCAACGCCCGCCTAGCCTGACAACGCCCACCTGGCCTGACAAAGCCCGCCTAGCCTGACAAAGCCCGCCTGGCCTGACAAAGCCCGCCTAGCCTGACAAAGCCCGCCTGGCCTGACAAAGCCCGCCTAGCCTGACAGACGTGGAACAGCCCCGGACAGCCAGCTTTACGCGCGGGCCCGCGGAGCCAGGGCGTCGTTCAAGAATTCCAGGTGCGCCGGAGCGATTGGTGCGGTGTCGCTGGCATACTCAGGGTTCTTGGTGATGAATTTTTTGATAAATGGGCAAACCGGCACGATCCGGAAGCCGGCGCCGACTGTCTCATCCAGCGCCGCGGTGGCGAGCTTGCCCGCAAGCCCCTGCCCGCCGTATTCCTCGTTGATCACCGTGTGGTAGAAAATCCTCTGCGGTGAGCTGCCGCCGTCGTAATCCTTGTAGGCCGCCTTGCCGATGACGTTTCCGGCCACCAGCACTTCGAAGCGCTCGCGTTCAGGATTGTGGCGGATGGTGGCGTCATTCACGGAGGTCTCCTCGGTTCGGTTTCTGATACAGCCTAACCTCGGCACGCGCACCGTTATTTCAATAACCGCCTAACAGGCCAGGTTCAGCGCGTCCACGGCGGCTTTGGCCATCTCAACAGCCTGCGGGTCGTCGAAGCCAATCAGGTCCGGCTTGGGAGCGCGTGCCACCGCCATGGCCACCTGGCGGGATCCGTCAGCGCTGATGAGCGCCAGCGCTGCATATCCCCGCACTACCCCTATGTGGCCGAAATAGTCGTTATTGGAGCAGGAGTCGTACCGCCTCACCACGCCAAGGCCGAACTCTTGATATTTGGGATGGTGCATCTCTTCCAAGGTTTGCCGCGTCACCAGGGTCCCTTTCTGCAGGGCAGCGAAATACGTGTTGAGATCAGGGACGGAGGAAATCAAACCAGCGTCGGGGGAACCCCTGTGGAACGGACTGAGCGCGTTGTCCACCAACTCGCCGCTTTCCGATTGTGTATAGCCGTGGACCAGCTGCCGCGGGCCAGGTTCATCACCGGTCATCAGGGTGTCCTGCAACCCCAGCGGCTCCACGTTGTCTGCGCGGATGACGGTTCCAATGTCCTGGCCCCGCAGCTTCTGCACCAGGAGGGCAAGGGCCGAGTAGTTGGTGCCGGAGTAGCTGTAGAGGCTGCCTGACCCTCCCGTCCAGCGGGCGGTCGCAGCGGCACCGAGCCGCTCTTCAAGGCTCATGGGCTGGTCCCCTGCCTTACCCATCTGAAACAAGGCATACCAGTAGTCGGGCATCCCGGACCGGTGGCTGAGGAGGCTGCGGATCGTGATGGGTCCGGGCGGCTTGATGATGCTTTCGAAGTCCGGCAGGTACTCCTGGATGGCGTCATCCAGCTGGATTTCCCCCTCCTCCACCAGCTTCAGGACCGAGACCGCCACCATGGTCATGGTGATGTCGCCAACGTGGGTCTGGTCGGTCAACTGTACGGGTTCCCGGGTTTCCAGGTTTCGGACGCCGTCTGCCGAGGACCACTCCCCCACCCGCGACTTGAGTTGGACGATGACGGCGGTGGCTCCCCGGGCGCGCACGTTCTCGCTGTACTCTTTCAGCACTGCGGCGAAGGCTGGCTCCGTTGGGGCAGTCGTCGTCGCTGTCGGGGATGGGGCGGTCGGCGACGGCTGGTCAGGGGGATCCGGGGCGCCGGTGCAGCCTGCAAGGGAGGCCACCAGCACGGCCGCAGCCAGGCCGGACGCAAGGCGGGAGGACCCGAAAGCATGAACGGCAGCCTGCATCCCATGTCCCTTCAAGGGGGGCCGGACAACAGCTGGACTCCCAAGAGACCGCCAGCAGCACCGGCACCTCCGATATTCCTCAGGGCGCCAACGGCTGTCAAGGACGACGATGCGGTACCCAGTGACTCAGCCGGCTTGGCCTTGTAGTGTCGAGGGCATCGCAGTGTCGAGGGCATCGCGCCCAAGCGAACAAGGAACTGACCCACGGATTTAGGAGAGAGCATGGCCGTCAACGACGACGAAGCAGTGGTTCTGGACCAGTGGACCCAGCGGCTGGCCCAGGCGCTGCAGATCCTGGACTTGGACGTGGACCAGGAGCTTCTCCTTGACCTGGCTCGGAAGTCTGCCGGTTCCGTGATCCACGCCGCGGCTCCGGTCACCACGTTCCTGGTGGGCTACGCGGCAGGGCTCGCAGCCGGCAACGGCAGCGCCGGTTCCAAGGAGGCGTCCTCCGCGGCAGTTTCGCAGGCGGCCGACGTCGCGTTCCGGCTGTGCGAGGACGGGCACGACGGCGGCCCGGCAGCCACGGGCTGGGCGGACACCGCGCAATAGCCGCAGCAGGGTTCCCGTCAACTGCCGTGGCCCGCATGAGCCGGTGCTGGCCGGCACCGCTTATGCGGCTACCGGCTCCCGCTATCCCGCCGCCGTGGGTTCCTCAACCAGCACGGGCACCGGCTCCAGCCGGACGATGACCGCCTTGGACACAGGCGTCTGGCTGCCCTCTGCCACACTCTCCAGCGGCACCAGGACATTGGCTTCGGGATAGTAGGCGGCAGCGCAGCCGCGGGCCGTGGGGTACGACACCACCCGGAAGTTTCGCAGCACGCGCTCCACGTTGTCGTGGTAAACGCCGTGGATATCCACATGCTGCCCGTCATTGAGGCCCAACTCGGCCAGGTCCTCGGGGCTGACGAACACCACTTCGCGGCCCTTCCGGATGCCACGGTAGCGGTCGTTGTGGCCGTAGATAGTGGTGTTGAACTGGTCGTGTGAGCGCATGCTCTGCAGGATCAGCGTCCCGGCGGGCCGCTCAACATGCTCAAGTTCGTTGACCGTCAGCACCGCCTTGCCGGTGGGGGTGTTGAACGTCCGCGAGTCCCGGGGCCCGTTGGGCAGCACAAAGCCGCCTTCCTGCCGGATCTTCCGGTTGTAGTCATCGCAGCCCACCACCACATGGGAGATGTGGTCACGGATGAGGTCGTAGTTTCTTTCGAAACCGCCCCAGTCGGCGTGGACCGAATCTCCCACTACGTGCTGGGCAAGCCTGCTGACGATAGCCACCTCGGACAGCAGGCCGGGCGCTACGGGGTCCACCGTTCCGTGTGAGGCGTGCACGGCGCAAACGGTGTCCTCCACCGAAACGAACTGTGGCCCGGATTCCTGGAGGTCGATTTCCGTGCGGCCCAAGGTGGGCAGGATCAGCGCTTCGGCGCCGGTAACGGTGTGTGAGCGGTTGAGCTTGGTGGAAATCTGCACCGAAAGCTCGGTGTTTTCCATCGCCGCAAACGCGGCGTGTGTGTCCGAAATGGCCCCTACGAAGTTGCCGCCGAGCCCCACAAAAACCCGGATGCCGCCGTCGCGCATTTGCCGGATGGTTTCGACGGCGTCCACGCCGTGCTCGCGGGGCGGATCGAAGTTGAATTCCTTGCCCAGCGAGTCCAGGAAGGCCGGCGGCATCTGCTCCCAGATGCCCATGGTCCGGTCGCCTTGGACATTGCTGTGGCCTCGGATGGGCGAGGCGCCGGCGCCCGGCTTGCCGATGTTGCCGCGGAGCAGCAGCAGGTTGATGATCTCCTTGATGGTGGCCACGCCCTTTTTGTGCTGCGTGATGCCCATGGCCCAGGTGATGATCACGTTGTCCGCCCTCAGGTAGCGGTCCGCAAGCTCGTCGATCTCCTCGGTCCGCAGCCCGGTGGCCTCAAGGACCGCGGCTTCATCCAGGTGGGCGAGATGGGTCCGCAGTTCCTCCAGCCCCTCGCAGTGCTCCTGGAGAAACTGATGGTCGAGGATGGTGCCTGGGGCTGCGGCCTCGGCGTCCAGCACCCGCTTCGAAACGGCCTGCAGGAGCGCCATGTCGCCGCCGATCCGGACCTGCATAAACTGGTCCGCCAAATCTGTGCCGCGTCCCACGATGCCCTTGACCGTCTGCGGGTTCTTGTAGCGCATCAGGCCGGCCTCCGGCAGCGGATTCACCGCGACGATGCTGGCCCCGGCCACTTTGGCTTCCTCCAGCGCGGTGAGCATCCGCGGGTGGTTGGTCCCCGGATTCTGGCCCATGATGACAATCAGGTCCGCCTTGGCGAAGTCATCGTAGGAGATGGTGGCTTTGCCGATGCCGATGGTCTGGCCCATCGCCCAGCCTGAGGATTCATGGCACATGTTGGAACAGTCCGGCAGGTTGTTGGTGCCGTAGGCGCGGACGAACAGCTGGTAGAGGAATGCGGCCTCGTTGGAGGTCCTGCCGCTGGTGTAAAACGTGGCCTGGTCCGGGGAAGTGAGGCCCTTGAGCTTGTCCGAGACGATGCTGAACGCCTGTTCCCAGCTGACGGGGCGGTAGTGGTCCTCCCCCGCGGGCTTGTAGACGGGTTCCGTGAGGCGCCCCTGCATCCCCAACCAGTATTCGGAGCGTTCGCGGAGCTCGCTGACGGGGTGCTCCGCCCAGAAATCGGAACCGATCACCACGGGCGTCGCTTCCCAGGTGACGGCCTTGGCGCCGTTCTCGCAGAACTCAAAGGTCTTGCGGTGCCCGGGGTCCGGCCAGGCGCAGCTCATGCAGTCGAAGCCGTCTTTCTGGTTCAGCGCCAGCAGCGTCTTTGCTGCCCGGCCCGCGCCCATGTGCTTCAAGGCCGGCTGCATGGAGTGGTACACGCCGGGAACGCCCGCCGCCCACGCCTTAGGATGCCCGCTGACCTCGATCTCGGACTCGTCGGCCTCTTCCACCTTGGGGTTCTTGCGCGTCACGCTGCACTCTCCTTGTTCCTGCGGAGACCGAAACGCGCCGGCTGCATCAGCGGAACGGTCACTTTCCACAGTTGTTCAGGGGCCCCCGGAAGTCAAGGACGGTGGCCGGTTCAGGGCCGGGCGGCAACCGGCTCAAGTACAAGCACGGACGACGGCGGCGGCCACCTCGCGTAGGCTGGTCACCACGGCTGAAGCAACCGGCCGCAGGACCCACCTTCCGGAGCTGCAACATGTCCGAGAATCCTGCGCTGCGTGCGCTCGCCTCCTCTGTTTTTTCACTGCCCCAACTGCGCGACGGCCAACTCGCGGGTATGGCCGCACTGGCTGACGGCCGTGATGTCCTCGCCGTGATGCCCACCGGATATGGCAAGTCCGCCATTTACCAGGTTGGAGCCGTCCACTTGCACCGCCGGACGGGACGCCCCGCCGTCGTGGTTTCACCCCTGATAGCCCTCCAGGAGGACCAGATAGATGGTCTCGCCGAGGTGCTGGGTCCGGACGCCGCCGTCGCCATCAATTCCGTCCGCTCCGGCGCGGAACTGGAAGATGCCTGGCAAAAAGTGGAGGCAGGCACTGCAATCTTCCTGTTCCTGGCACCGGAGCAGCTGGCAAAAAAGGAAACGGTGGAGCGGCTCGCCGCCCTGCACCCCACTCTGCTGGTGGTGGACGAGGCACATTGTGTCTCCTCCTGGGGCCACGATTTCCGTCCCGATTACCTCACCCTGGGCACGGTCAGGGAGCAGTTGGGCAACCCGCCGGTTGCCGCACTGACAGCCACGGCTTCGCCGCCGGTGCGGGAGGAAGTTGTGGAGCGGCTGGGGATGAAGGATCCGCTGGTCCTGGTCCGCGGCTTTGACCGGCCCAACATCAGCGTGGAGGTGGTCCGGCACCATGAGGCAAAGGAAAAGCGCCGCGCTGTAGTGGAGCAGGTCTGCGCGCTGGCCGAGGGAAACGGCGGCGCCGTCCGGAGGGGGCTGCTGTACGCCGCCAAACGCAAGGACACAGAGAAGTATGCGGCCGAGCTGACTTCGCGCGGACTCCGCGCCGAGGCCTATCATGCCGGCCGCTCCGCCGCGGACCGCGAGCGTATCCTTGGGCTGTTCATGGACGACCGGCTGGACACTGTGGTGGCCACTACCGCGTTCGGGATGGGGATTGATAAGCCCAACGTCCGGTTCGTCATCCACGCCGACATTCCCGAATCGCTCGATGCCTACTACCAGGAGGTGGGGCGTTCCGGGCGGGACGGCGAGCCTGCGGTTGCTGTCCTGCACTACCGGGCCGAGGACCTGGGCCTGCGGAAGTTCTTCGGCACGCACTCCCCGGACCCGGATTCGCTGTTGGCCCTGCTCAAGGTGCTCCGGTCGGCGGACGGCCCTGTTTTTGCGTCGTCCCTGGCAGAACTCACGGACCTGTTGCCCCGGCGCGTGACGGGCCTGCTGAACCTGCTGCACGAGGCCGGGGCGGTGACTTCAGGCAAACGGGGTGTGCGCCTCACCTCGAAAGCCAAGCTGTCCGCGCTGGTGCGGGACGCCGTCGGCCTCGCCGAAGCCCGCCAACGAGTGGACCAGTCCCGGCTCAACATGATGCGCGCCTACGCCGAAACGGACGGCTGCCGCCGGCAATTCCTGCTGGGCTACTTCGGCGAGCACCTTCCGCAGCCGTGCGGCAACTGCGATGCCTGTGCGGAGGCAGTACGGCAGTCCGCCCCGGCTGGGCAGGAGCACCCGGGCGTGGACCACGACGGCGGCCCTACCGGCCAAGAGCAGGCTGTTCCGTTCCCGCTCCAGTCCACAGTCACCCACAAGTCCTGGGGGCCTGGCCTGGTGATGCGCTATGAGGACGATGTGATCACGGTCCTGTTTGAGCGGGAGGGCTACAAGACGCTTTCACGGAAGGCTGTCCTGAAGCGGAAACTGCTGAAGCCTGCTTAGGTAGGCTGGAGGGAGACTCCGACGAAAGGCCCGCCACGTGGAAGTTCCCTCCATTGTCTGGACCCTGACCATCGCAGGAATTGTTGGCCTTCTGGCCTTCGATTTCTTCTTCCATGTCCGAAAGGCCCACACCCCGTCGTTGAAGGAATCGGCCATCTGGTCCTCCATCTACGTGGGAATCGCGCTCCTCTTTGGCCTTGGCGTGCTGATGTTTGGCGGCACCACCATGGGCACCGAATACTTCGCGGGCTATGTCACGGAGAAGGCGCTGTCCGTGGACAACCTCTTTGTGTTCCTCATCATCATGGCCAGCTTCCGGGTGCCCCGGGCGGACCAGCAAAAGGTGCTGTTGTTCGGCATCGTCTTTTCGCTCATTGCCCGCACGGCCTTCATCTTCCTCGGCGCCGCCCTGATCAACAGCTTCGCGTGGGTGTTCTACATCTTCGGACTCATCCTCCTGATCACCGCCGGCAACCTGCTCAGGCCCAATGTCCACGACGAAGAATCCGAAGGCCTGGTGGTCAGGCTCGCCAAGAAGTACCTCCCGGCGTCGGCACATTACGACGGCGACAAACTGTTCACCATGGAGGACGGCAAACGCGTCCTGACACCGATGCTCCTGGTGATGGTGGCCATTGGCGGAACTGACATCCTGTTCGCTCTGGACTCCATCCCCGCAATTTTCGGCCTGACCCAGAATGTGTACATCGTCTTTACTGCCACTGCGTTCTCACTGATGGGCCTGCGCCAGCTGTTCTTCCTCATTGACGGCCTGCTGGACCGCCTGATTTTCCTCTCCTACGGGTTGGCAGCCATCCTGGGCTTCATCGGCGTGAAACTGATCCTGCACGCCTTGCATGAGAACACCCTGCCGTTCGTCAACGACGGCCAGCACGTCAATGTGGTGGAAGTCAGCACGGCAGTTTCCCTCACGGTGATCCTGGGCGTCCTGGTGGTCACCATCCTCGCGTCCATCTTCAGTCCCAAGGGCAAAGCCAAGAACGCGGTGTCCGGCGCCAAGCGGCACGCCACCGAATACCTGGACCTCACCTACGAAACGGACATGGCGGAGCGGGACAAGATCTTCGCCCGCATGGTCCGCGAGGAAGACCAGATCCGCAAGCTTCCCGAGAAGTACAAGCGGCTCATCCGCAACGAGACCGAGTTCCTAACGCTGTTGCGCAACGCCCACACCGAGCACGACAAGGCCCAGGTCCGGGCGGACGCCGAGGGCTGACCGGAGACCCCGCCACCCCCTTCCTTGCCGTCCGGACCAAATTGTCAGTCCCTCTTGCTAGATTCAAATAAAGGCCAGGGGAACCGTCCTCAGGCCAGGCCAGTCAATGGGGAGGCCCCATGTTCCTGCTCGATCCTGCCACCCTTGATCCCGGCGCGGCGCCTGACCTGGTGTTTTCCGCCAGCGACCTCGTGGCCGCCAGCGAGTGTGAGTACCGGACGCTCCGGGTCCTGGACGAGAAACTGGGCCGCTCCCCCAAGGCCGAATTTCCCGACGACGAGATGCAACGCCGCGCCGGCGCCCTGGGCGACAAGCACGAGGCGAAGGTGTTGGCGGGCCTGATCGCGCAGTACGGCCAGTGGGATGCCAGCCGCGGTGCCGGTGTGTATTCGATCGAGCGTGGCGAAAACGCCCGTGCAGACCTCGTAGCCAAGCAGGCGGAAACCGAGCTGGCGCTGCGGGCAGGGGCGGACGTGGTCTTCCAGGCAACTTTCTTCGACGGCGAATTCCTCGGCTACGCGGACTTCATCGTCAACGAGGCCGCCGGCACCGGAAGTCCGGGACGGTACGAGGTCTGGGACACCAAGCTGGCCCGGCACGCCAAGGTGGGCGCCCTCCTGCAACTGGCTGCCTATGGCGACCAGCTGATCGGGATGGGGCTGGACCCCTCCCCCAAGGTCACCCTGGTGCTGGGCGCCGTGGTGGACGGCGACTACGTGCGCAGCGTCCATTCCCTGCCAGACCTGCTGCCGGTCTTCCGCGAGCGCCGCGATCGCTTCCGTTCCCTGACCGCTTCCCACCGCGGAGGCGACGGCCCCGTGGAGTGGCTGCAGCCCGGCATCACCTGTTGCGGGCGGTGCAACTATTGCGCCGAGCAGGTCAAGGCTCACCGGGACCTCTTGATGGTGGGCGGGATGTCCACCCTCCGCCGGAAGAAGCTTCGTGCCGAGGGAATCACCACCATTGATGCCCTGGCGGACCTTCCGCCGGAGCAGGCAACCGGTTCACTGGCGCGGCTCCGCGACCAAGCCAGGATGCAGTTGGGCCGGGACGTTCCGCACGGCTCGCGGACGTTCATCAAGGACGGCGAGGACCACACGGTCACGTTCAAGGTGCTGCCGGAGAACGCACTGGACACTATCCCCGCGCCCAGCCCTGGCGACATCTTCTTTGACTTCGAGGGTGATCCGCTCTGGCAGGACCCGGCCACCAGCCAGTGGGGACTCGAGTACCTGTTCGGCGTGATTGAGTCCCCGGATGCCGCCGCTGATACCGCTGATAAGCCGGTATTCCGTCCGTTCTGGGCGCATTCCCGCTCTGAAGAACGGCAGGCTTTCCTGGACTTCCTGGCCTACGTGGAGGAACGTCGTTCCCGGTACCCGGACATGCATGTCTACCACTACGCCGCGTATGAAAAGTCTGCGCTCCGGAACCTGTCCGTGACCCACCTGGCGGGCGAGGAGATCGTAGACGACTGGCTCCGGGAAGGTGTATTGGTGGACCTCTACGCCACGGCCCGGCACTCCCTCCGGATCTCCGAGCCCTCTTACTCCATCAAGAAACTTGAGCCCCTCTATATGGGCGACAACCTTCGCTCAGGCGACGTGAAGGATGCAGGTGCCTCCGTGGTGGCCTACGCCGCCTACTGCGCGGCGCGGGACGACGGCGATGCCGCCGGCGCCCAGGAAGTCCTGGCCTCAATTTCTGACTACAACGAATACGACTGCCTCTCCACCCTCCGCCTCCGCGATTGGCTGCTGCAGCTGCGGAGTTCGGCTTCCGGGGCCCCATCAGGGGAGCCCGCGGCGGCAGCAACGCTCGACTCCGGGGGGCAGCTGCCGCTGCTGCGGGAGCTTCCGGAGGACGTGCCGGAAGTGGAACCAACGCCCGAGGAGCTCCGGCTCCGGGAGTATCTGGCCGGACTCCCCGATACCAGGCCCTGGACCGACGATGAGCGTGCCATCGCCATGGTGGCCGCCGCCACCGGCTACCACAGGCGTGAACGGAAGCAGTTCTGGTGGGAGCACTTCGACCGCACGGAATCCGAAATCGACCACTGGTCCGAGCACCGCAACGTGTTTGTGGTGGACTCCGCCGAAGTGGTGGCGGACTGGGTCCTTGCCAAGCCCACAGTGCGGATGCGCACCCGTGTCCTGAGGCTCTGCGGAACCATGAGTGAGGGCTCGGACTTCAAACCCGGCAGCACGTGGTGCCGGCTCTACGATTCACCAGTGCCAGACGGACTGGAGGATCCGCAGGGAAACCTGCTGGCGCGTGGCTTTAGCTTCGGCACCCTGGTCACCGCCGTAGCGGACCACCCGGACATTCCGGGCAAAACCCTCATCACCATCGAGGAAAAGGAGACCGGCAAGGTCCCTGCGTACCCGCACTTCCCGGTGGCCCTGACGGAGGATAAGCCCGTCCCCACACTGAACATAGAGGCCGCCTTGGCGGAGCTGGCCCAGTCCGTGGGGGCCTCGGTGCCACGGTTGCCGGAGCATCCGGGTGTGGACATCCTGCGCAAGGCACCGCCGCGGTTCCGCTCGCTCTCCTCCCCCGCCGCCGTCGGGAAGGACAGCTCCGGCGCGGCGGACTATGCCACGGCCATTACCGCCTCGCTGCAGGACCTTGACCGCTCTTACCTCGCCGTCCAGGGTCCTCCGGGAACCGGCAAGACCTACGTCGGCTCCCATGTCATCGCCCGGCTGGTGCAGGAGGGCTGG
The DNA here is from genome assembly GCF_042270935.1 of Pseudarthrobacter sp. NPDC055928. Classification (NCBI taxonomy): domain Bacteria; kingdom Bacillati; phylum Actinomycetota; class Actinomycetes; order Micrococcales; family Micrococcaceae; genus Pseudarthrobacter; species Pseudarthrobacter sp. NPDC055928. Next base: position 137,060 of record NZ_JBHJZH010000008.1, on the reverse strand, counting down.
AAAATCGGCGTTGTCGCCCAGTCCCACGCCGTCGTGGAGAACATGCTCTGCACAGCCATTAAAACCGCCGGGGTCGCCCCTGACCGGGTGGCCAAGAAACTTGCCTCGGATCACGACGTGCCCTGGCACCACACTAAGGAAGCCGACGTCGCCGCCCTGCTTGCTTCGCACGGCGGATGCCTGGTGGGCGGCACCGCGTGGACCATGACCGGCAAGACAGTTCCGGCCGGGTCCCTGGACCTGCTGGTCATTGACGAAGCAGGGCAGTTCTCGCTGGCCAACACCTTGGCTGTGGCACGTTCCGCTCAACGCCTGCTGCTCCTGGGGGACCCGCAACAGCTCCCGCAGGTTACCCAGGGCTCGCATCCGGAACCCGTGGACGAGTCCGCGCTCGGCTGGCTGGCCGCCGGGCACGCCACCCTCCCCACGGAGCTGGGCTATTTCCTGGCGGACAGTTGGCGAATGCACCCCGAACTGTGCCGCGCAGTGTCAGTCCTGAGCTACGACGCCAAGCTCGAATCCGCACCGGCGGCCACACTCCGGAGCCTGGCCGAGGTGGCTCCCGGAGTGGAAACGGTGTTCGTAGATCACAGCGGCAACACCACCTCGTCCGCCGAAGAGGCCGCCGAAGTAGTCAGGCAAGCGCGGCGGCATATCGGGCTGAAGTGGATCGCAGGCGGCGACCAGCCTGCCCGGCCGCTGGCAGCCGAAGACATCCTGGTGGTGGCCGCTTACAACGCCCAGGTCCAGCTGATCCGCCACGCGCTCCAACAGGCGGGCCTGGAAGGGGTCCGGGTGGGAACCGTGGACAAGTTCCAAGGGCAGGAGGCTCCCGTTGTCCTGGTGTCCATGGCCTGCTCCGCTGTTGCCGAAGCCCCCCGCGGCGCCGAATTCCTGTTGAACCGGAACAGGATCAACGTGGCAGTTTCCCGCGGCCAGTGGCGGGCAGTGATTGTCCGCTCCCCCGAACTCACCAACTACATGCCCCGGAAACCAGAGGTGCTGGAGCAACTCGGAGCGTTCATCGGCCTAAGCCCCAGGACCAGCGTCGTCCCCCCGGGCTAAAAGTAAAACGCGCCGGTCAGCGGGCGTTGAAACCCCTGAAGGCACCCTCAGCCGCGGACAGGGTATCTTCAACCCTTTCCACCCTGCCGGGGGTGCTGTCCGACTTCAGCCAGTCGAGCAGCTCCTCCACCTGGGCTGGTGGTCCCTCGGCAATCACCGAGACCGAGCCGTCGTCGAGGTTTTTCACCAACCCCGTCAGGCCCAACTCCTCCGCCTTGCCCATCGTCCAAAAGCGGAATCCGACGCCCTGCACCACGCCGAAGACGCGAGCGGAAAGCCGGATATCGCCGTCGTCCGGCCCTGCCCAGTCCGGTCCTGATGGATCCCGCCCAGCGGAGTGCCTCCCGGAATGCCGCCCTTCGGAAGCTGCCACGGCGTCAGGACTGCTTGACCAGCGCCGCTTCGACGTTGATCCTGACTTTGTCGCTCACCAGGAGACCGCCCGTTTCCAGGACCGCGTTCCACGTCAGGCCGAACTCCTTGCGGCTGATCTCGGCCTCTGCGGAGAAGCCGGCGCGGGTGGCTCCAAAGGGATCAACGGCCACGCCGGTAAATTCAACTTCGAGTTCGATGGGTTTGGTGACGCCGCGGATGGTGAGGTCGCCTGTGAGCGTGTAGTCCTCGCCGTCGCCTTCTGCTGAGGTGGCCCGGAAAGTCATCTCGGGGAAGTTCTCCACGTCGAAAAAATCCGGACCCTTTACGTGGGCGTCCCGATTGGCGTCGCCGGAATCGAAGCTGGCTGTCTTAACGGTGGCGTGGAGCGAGGCGTCGGCCAAGGACTGGCCGATCCTGGCCTCGGCGCTGGCGTCCGTGAAGCGGCCACGGACTTTGCTGATGCCCGCGTGGCGGACCGTAAAGCCGATCTCGCTGTGGGACATGTCCAATGTCCAGACGCCCGGCGTGATTCCTGAGGGAAGAGTCATTTCCGCATCTCCTAGGTGGGTGGAAACCGGTCACAGCGACCAAAACCCACAGTGCGTCACTCCGCAGTTTTTGTCCAGAGAGAGGCAGCCCAACTAGGTAGCAGCAAGTGTCGTTATGAGGGCTCAAAACGACATTTGCTGCTACTTAGTTGGGGCGCCCACGGAGGATCCGCAGGCCGCCCCACTACTGGACAAAAACTCCCCGGCGCAGTCAGTTGATGACGATATCCCTGGTGCGGTGATCGTAACGGATGGTGACAGTGCCCCCGTTGTGGTGCAGTTCGTGGTTGGGGCCATCGAAGGTGCCGAACGCGCCGTAGTTCTCTTCCCAGGAACGGTTCAACGCGATCTTGAAGGTGTAGTAGCCAGCAGGCAGTTCGGCACTGATAACCCACTGCTGGGCGACGAAATCGAACGTCATCTGGGCTTCGTCGTACTGCGGAGCCCAGTCCTCGGGAGCGCCAAGGAGCGTGTTGAAGTCACCCGCCACTGCCACGGCCTCGGGCTGCGGGAAGGTTTCCACATCCGGTCCTTCAAGCGACTCCGACACAGCCGCTTCCGACTTCGTCTTCGTCTTCGTAGCAGCCTTCCGCGTACGGACAGCCTTGACCACCGGCTCCACGGCTTCTTCGATAATCTTGGCGGCCTTGCCGACAGCCTCGGCAGCCTTCTTCGCCGGTGCCTTCTTGGCAGGGGCCTTCTTGGCGGGAGCCTTCTTGGCGACCTCATCGCCGGCTGCGGAGTCCTTGACCACGGCGCTCTTGCGGGTAGTCCTGGCCGCGGCAACCTTGGCGGGGGCGGCAACAGGCGCAACCGGAACCGGGGTGTCGGCAGGGACGGGAGTTCCGGCGTCGAGCGCCGAGGCAAACGAGTCCGCATCAGGGAAGGCAACCGTGGCCCGCATCCCGTCCTCGGTGATGGTCCAACCGGAGCGGCCCTTGACCAGCCAGCCGGCCTTGACCAACTTGGCGGTAGCGGACGTGAGGGTCTTGTGTCCGCGGGGGATCCCGCCGCTGAGAAGCTCGGCCTCGTGCGGGCTGAACGGTACGCGGGCGGTGGCTTCTGCGAGCACGCCTCCTGCGTTCAGAGCATCGCCGGTCCACGTGCCTTCCGTCAGGACATCCAGCACGGACTTGAGTCGAAGGTTGGTGTTTTCTGTAGTGGACTTGGCCATGGTTCCCCTTTGTAAAGCGATCGGTCAATAGGCATCTTGCCAATAGCCTGTTAAATCGCACGACTTGAATTGGTTAACTCTGCGTGTCGTGACCGACTATGACGCGTGTAACACCGGAAGTGAGGCGGGAGTCTCGGGTTTGGGGCTGTTTACTCAACCCCGGGGCGCTGAAATGGCTTCCGCCGGTCCCCGCCCAGACACGCTTTGCGGCACTAGTTTAGCTGCTGGTACCCCCGGTTGCGTTCAGGGCTTTGGGCTACGCCCGGTTCAGTTCGTCCAGCAGCTCCGCTTTGCGCTCCTCCGAGGCAAAGGACGAGTGGATGGAGTTGGCGGCCAGCCGGGAACGGTCAAAGTCGGAAAGCCCTAAGGCAGTTTCGAGCTGGGCGAAGTTGTCGTCCACGTAGCCGCCGAAATACGCCGGATCATCCGAATTCACTGAGACGTTGAGCCCGGCTGCCAGCATGGCGGGCAGCGGGTGGTCCGCCAGCGTATCCACTGCGCGCAACCGGACGTTGGACAGTGGGCAGACTGTCAGCGGAATCCGGTCTGCTACAAGGCGCTCCACCAGGTCGGGATCCTCCATGCACCGGATCCCATGGTCGATCCGCTCCACGCCAAGGATGTCCAGCGCCTCGATGATGTACGACGCCGGTCCCTCCTCGCCCGCGTGGGCGGTCAGCCGCAGGCCCGCTTCCCGGGCTTTGGCGAAGAGGCGTTCAAATTTCGACGGCGGATTGCCCACCTCGGCCGAGTCCAGGCCGATCGCGCCGATCGGGGCGTTCATGGCCAACAATCCATCCAGGACTTCCAGTGCGGATTCCTCGGAGAGGTCGCGAAGGAACGCGGCGATCAGCATGGTGGAGATGCCGAAGTCCTTCACCGAGGTCGCCAAGGCGGAGGCCACTCCGTTGACACAGGTTTCCAGGCTGATGCCGCGGGACAGGTGGGCCTGCGGGTCCATCATGATCTCGGCGTGCCGGACACCGGCGGCCGCAGCCCGGGCCAGGTAGTCGCGGGTCATATCGGCGAAGTCCTGTTCCGTCTGCAGCACCGCCATGTTGGCGTAGTACAGGTCCAGGAAAGACTGAAGGTCGGTGAACTCGTACAGTCCACGAAGCTCGTCAAGCCCCGAATATGGGAGGGAGATGCCGTTGCGCTCCGCCAACTCAAAGATCAGCTCCGGCTGCAGGGTTCCCTCGATGTGCAGGTGCAGTTCCGCGACAGGCAGGATCCTCACAACCGCTTCGGCCCCGGCCAGCTCCGTGTCTGGAAGGTCCGACGCCGGAACTTCCGGTTCGGCGAAAGGAGTGGCGGCTGTGTCCCGGTAATTGTCCATCGGGTCAGGATATCGCCCACCGGCCGGTTCGCGGCTAGAGTCGGATCAATGCGGAACCCTCAGCAGGCTGACGATATTTCCCTTCCCACTCCTGACCATCTTTCGGACGGCTTTGTCCGGGTCCGGGGCGCGCGCGAGAACAACCTGCAGAACGTGGACGTGGATGTGCCGCGGGACTCCATCGTGGCGTTCACGGGGGTCTCCGGTTCGGGTAAGTCGTCACTGGCTTTTGGCACCATCTATGCCGAAGCCCAGCGGCGCTACTTCGAATCAGTGGCACCGTACGCACGCCGCCTTATCCAGCAGGGCCACAATCCCAAGGTGGAGATGATCTCCGGGCTGCCGCCCGCCGTCGCGCTTCAACAGCGGCGCGGCGCGCCCAGCAGCCGCTCCACGGTGGGCACGGTGACCACGCTCTCCAACTCGCTCCGTATGCTCTTTTCACGGGCCGGGACCTACCCGGCGGGCGCCGAGCCATTGGACTCCGACGCCTTTTCGCCGAACACCGCCGCCGGAGCTTGCCCCGAATGCCACGGACTGGGCGTCGCCCATACGGTGACCGAGAAATCCCTGGTCCCGGACTCCACCTTGACCATCCGGGAAGGTGCCATCGCGGCTTGGCCGGGAGCGTGGCAGGGAAAAAACCTCCGCGATATCCTCAGCCATCTCGGCTACGACGTGGACGTGCCCTGGCGGAAGATGCCCAGGAAGCAACGCGACTGGATCCTGTTCACCGATGAACAGCCCGTCGTGGAAGTCACCCCCGAGCGGGACCGGGTGGCCAAGCCCTACAAGGGGCGCTTCTGGAGCGCCAAAAGCTACGTCCTGCACACCTTGGCGGACTCCCAGAGCACCACCATGCGCGAGCGCGTCCTGGCGTTTATGGAGTCCGGGCCGTGTCCGCGCTGCGGCGGCACCGGGCTCCGGACTGAAGCCCTCGCCGTAACCTTCGCGGGCCGGAACATCGCAGAGTTCAACGCAACGCCGATGGCCGAGTTGGCCGAGATCCTCCGTCCGACCGCCGTTTTGAAGGACGCCGGAACTGCCTCCCGCCGGCAATCCTCCGGCGAGGAAAACGAGGTGGCAGTAGCCATCACCGCAGACCTCCTGCAGCGCATCACCGTGCTGCTGGAGCTGGGCCTGGGATACCTGGCCCTGGGCCGCGGCACTCCCACCCTCTCACCCGGCGAGATGCAGCGGCTGAGGATCGCTACGCAGCTGCGGTCCGGACTGTTCGGCGTGATCTATGTGCTGGACGAGCCGTCGGCCGGCCTCCATCCGGCAGACGCGGAGCCGCTCCTGGCGGTATTGGACCAGCTCAAGGCGTCCGGGAACTCGGTTTTCGTGGTGGAGCACAACATGGACGTGGTCCGCCGGGCAGACTGGCTCGTGGACGTTGGACCCCGCGCGGGGGAAGGCGGCGGCGAGGTGCTTTACAGCGGTCCGGTTGCCGGGCTCGCGGCCATCGAAGAATCGGTTACCCGGCCGTTCCTGTTCGACGGCGGCGGGGCCCACAGCGGGTCCGGCGGCGGCGCGCCACGGACGGGCGGGGGCCACAGCGGGCCCGGCGGCGGTTCGCCCGAGGGCGGGGCCCACAGCGGTTCTGGTGGCGCGTCCACCGGCGGCGCGCCACGGACGGGCGGTGGCCGGAAGCCCGATGGCTGGCTGGAGCTGGCCGGCATCAGTCGGCACAACCTCAAGGATCTCGATGCGCGGTTCCCGTTGGGCGTCTTGACGGCAGTCACTGGAGTATCCGGTTCAGGCAAGTCCACCTTGGTGAGCCACGTCCTCGGGGAGGTGGTGGGATCCGGACTGAGGACCCATCAGGCGGGACAACCGGCAAAAGCTACGCAGACGGAAGGCCCGGACGAGGAGGGACCTGCTACGCCGTTGTCGGTGGGCCTTGTCAGCGGCACCGACCGGATCGACAGGCTGGTCACTGTGGACCAGAAGCCCATCGGGCGCACACCCCGCTCCAACCTCGCCACGTATACCGGACTGTTCGACGCCGTGCGCAAGGAGTTCGCCGCCACGGGGCAGGCCCGGGCTCGCGGTTTCGGCGCCGGGAGGTTCTCCTTCAATGTGGCCGGCGGCCGCTGCGAAACCTGCCAGGGCGAGGGCTTTGTTGCAGTGGAACTGCTCTTCCTCCCGGGCAGCTACGGCCCGTGCCCGGAGTGCGGAGGTTCCCGCTACAACCCGGAAACCCTGGAGGTGACGTACCGGGGGAAGAACGTGGCCGAGGTGCTCCGCCTGACGGTGGACGCTGCCGCAGCGTTCCTGGCCGATGTTCCCGCCGCGGCCCGCAGCTTGAAGAGCCTTAGGGACGTCGGCCTGGGCTACCTCCGCCTGGGCCAGCCGGCCACTGAACTCTCCGGCGGCGAGGCCCAGCGCATCAAGCTGGCCACCGAGCTCCAGCGCGCAAAGAAGGGCCACACCCTCTACCTTCTGGACGAGCCCACTACCGGGCTCCACCCCGCCGATGTCCAACTGCTCATGGCCCAACTCCACGGGCTGGTGGACAGCGGCAACACCGTGGTGGTAGTGGAACACGAGATGGCCGTCGTAGCTGGGGCGGACTGGGTCATCGACCTGGGCCCATCCGGCGGGGACGCCGGCGGCAGGATCGTCGCCGCCGGAACCGTTGCCGACGTCGCGCGTTCCCCGCACAGCCGTACTGCCGCTTACCTGGCCGCGGCACTTCCCCAACCGACCACCAGCCAACTCCCAGAAAGCATCTCGGTTTGATAACGGCACCGTGATGTCCTAGCGTGAAAGACATGCCCGCTAAGCGGGCGACAGGAATGCCCGGTGCTGCCTCCACCAGAACTGCCCGGCCGGCAGACACCGAAAATGACCTCTATTCGTCAGGGGCGGGCAGTGGCGCAACGACCTCCGGGGACGGATCGAGCGCAGGTGGCCTTCAGGAGCATCACCACATGAAAAACACCACCTTCCGTACTGCCGCACGCCGTGGAGTCACCCTTGCCGCCGTCTCAGCAGCAGGGCTTGCACTCTCCGCAACAGCCGCTAACGCGGCCACCAGCACATCAACATGGGACGCCCTGGCGCAGTGTGAGAGCGGCGGCAACTGGTCCACCAACACCGGCAACGGCTACACAGGCGGCCTGCAGTTCAGCGCCAGCACGTGGGCAGCCTACGGCGGCACAGGCTCGGCTGCAGACGCCAGCCGTGAGCAGCAGATCGCCGTGGCCGAACAAGTGCAAGCATCCCAGGGCTGGGGTGCGTGGCCGTCCTGCGCCTCCCAGCTTGGCCTGAGCGGTGGAGGCGGCGCCACTGCTCCCCAGAGCGTGCCGGTCCAGAGCGTGCCGGTCGAGACGGCACCGCCCCAAAACGTCCCCGTTCAGACCGCGCCACTGGCAGCGCCGACTGACGCGGTGCAGGCAGCCCAGCACGTCGCGCCCGTGGCGTTGAGCGGCGAAACCTACACACTAGAGGCGGGCGATACCCTCAGCACCGCAGCCGAAAAGCTGGGCATCGATGGCGGTTGGCAGAGCCTGGCCGACGCCAACACGGACACCGTCGCTGATCCTGACCTCGTGTTTGAGGGCCAGGTCCTGCAGCTTCCAGCCTAGGCTGGAAGCTGCAGGACCCCGGCCGGGAATAACGACGCCGGAGCTCCCCCCAGCGGGGAACTCCGGCGTCGTTGTTGCGTCTTGAGCTTGTGGACCGGCTGCTGCGGTTACGCTGCGGCCGGGATTTCGCGGATGATGCGCACTTTCCAGGCGGCGTCATCGCTGGTATCCAGGAGGGCCACCGTGCCATGGGCCACGTTCAGTGCCACACGCTTGGCTGCGAGCAGTTCGAGGTAAAGGTGCTCGTTCATGCGGCTGGGCGTGTCGATCATGTACTTCACAGCGTCACGGACTTTGCGGTAATTCGCGCTCCGTTCGCGGTGCAGGTGCAGTTCGAGGCTCTGGCGCTGGCGGACTTTGGGTTCGTGCTTGTTGAGCCAGGACACAGCCGCATGGACGCCGATGACGAGGGCCAGGGAGACGCCGTAGATCCACCAGCCGCTGGTCAGGAGGAACAGCGGCAGGTTTCCGATGGCCACAATCGCGATGATGACGCGAAGGGCGGCGATCTTACGGAGGGTCAGGGCCACGGACGCCAGGGCGGCGCGGAAGCCGTGCTGGTCCTTGCGTGCCGTGGCTGGGTCGATTATGAACTCATCAAGGACCAGGATGCCGTTGGCCTCCGGACTCAGCATCTGCCCGAACTTAGGCGTGAAAGGCTGTGCAGTTCCGGGGGTTATTTCAGGTGTAGTTGTCATGTAAAGGCTTCCGGGACGCTGGGGTGTTTCGGTGATCTTAGTGGTAAGGCCTACCCGCTGTATGCATCGGTCCACTATGTGAACATTCTCCGGCTTTCCCCTGTGGCGGCCGGCACTGCAATTGGCACTTGGGCCGCATGCCGTCAGACTGAAGGGATGCAAACCTTCCTTCCGTACCCCGATTTCCGGCAGAGCGCCGCAGCACTGGACACTGCCAGGCTCGGCAAGCAGCGCGTCGAAGCGCTGCAGACCCTTCGGGCGCTGGTCATCCCCGAGTACGGCTGGCAGACTCACCCGGCCGTCCGGATGTGGATGGGCTACGTTCCAGCACTGACCATGTACGGCTTGGCCATGGTTGACGAGTGGACTGAACGTGGCCACCCTGACAACACCCGCGCCAACATCACCGAGTTCGCTCCGCAGGCAGCCCACCCCGACTACGCCGCCAAAATCCCCATGCCGCCATGGCTGGGAAATTCGGATTTCCACCTGAGCCACCGGTCAAAGCTCCTCCGCAAGGAACCTAAGTTCTACAAGTCCGTGTTCCCTGACGCCATACCGGACATTGACTACATCTGGCCTGAGCCCAAGCATGAGTTCCTGCCCGAGGACCCCGAAGGCGACATCCTGTGGATCCTGCGCTCACCGCATGCAGAATTCAGCCCGGAGACACTAAACACCGTGGCCCTGCCGCCGGTCCGCCGCGCCATTGCTGCCGCCGAGCAGGACGATTACTCCCCCGTTTATGCGGACGACGGGTCGCGCCGTCCCTCCAAGCAGCCCCGGAAGCTTCCCCCCAAGGCGAAGATCAAGAAGCCCACGAGGAAGCGCCAGGCCCAGGAGGAAGCGTTTGCCACCCTCCCTGGCAAAACCGCTGTGGCGGTCTCGTTCGAGGACGGCGCCAAGTTCGCTGTAGGCCAGGTCCTGGGCCGGCCCATCACGCTCGACGACGGCCGCTTTGGCCGGAACTTCAGCGTCACCGAGGTGATCGACCGCTCCGCCTTCGACTACCCGGCACTCCTGCAGGACCCCCGGGTCTTCTTCCCGGTCCCCGCTCCCTGACCGCATGACCATCCTCCTGGCCGGCTGCGGCGATCTGGGCACGGAAGCGGGCCTGCGCTTCGCTGCGGCAGGACACCGCGTAGTGGGTTGGCGACGCTCGCCGGAAAAACTTCCCGCAGAAATCGAAGGCGTCGCAGCTGACCTGTCCACCGCGGCCCTTCCCGCTATCCCGGCCGGAATTGCCGCCGTCGTGATTGCAGTGGCAGCCGATTCACCCACGGAAGCGGCCTACCGGGCAGCGTACGTGGACGGGCTTTCCCACGTTTTGGACGCCTTGGACCGCGACGGCGTGACACCACGCCGCGTCCTCTTTGTTTCCTCCACTGCCGTCTATGGGGACGCGGGCGGTGGCTGGGTTGATGAAAGTACGACGCCGGCACCTGGTGGTTTCTCCGGGCGCATCATCCGCGAGGCTGAGGAACTCCTGCTTTCGCGGTTGCGCGGCACCGGATGCGCACCGGTGGTCCTGCGGCTCGGTGGAATCTACGGGCCCGGGCGGACCCGGCTTATCGACCAGGTCCGTAACGGAGCGGCGGTCGCTCCAGACGAGCCGCGGTACACGAACAGGATCCATCGGGACGACGCAGCGGCGGCCATCGTCCATCTATGCACCATGGAGTCCATGCCTGCTCCGGTATATGTTGGCGTGGACAATGAGCCGGCCGACCTCGGCGACGTGCTGGGCTTCCTGGCCTCCGAGATGGGCTATGCCGAACCGCCGATCGGCCCTGCTGGCGAGGCCCGCGGTGGCAACAAGCGGTGCAGCAATGCGTTGCTCCGGAGCACCGGATTCGAGTTCGCCTACCCGTCATTCCGCGAGGGCTACCGCGACATCCTTGCCGGTAGAGGCGCCCGTCACCCCTAGCTTCCTATGGGCGAACGTACACTTGGGGCCGGACCGCCGTAAGCCGCACCGCGGCGTACTGAGCTGTGAGAACCCGTCGTAACCGAGGAGCATCGTGGACTTCCAGCACATCATCGAAGCCGTGGGCAGATACATGGACTTCGCCGGAGTGGCCGTTATGGTCATCGGCGCTGTTGTATCGATTCCCATGGCCTTGCGCGGCTACCAGCCTCGAAAGCGCCCTGCTGGATCCGAAAAGTTGACCGTGTACCGTTCTTACCGGCAGCTGTTGGGGAGGTCCATCCTGCTGGGCCTGGAACTTCTGGTGGCCGCCGATATCATTCGCACGGTAGCCGTGACACCCACATATGAAAGCGTGGGCGTGCTCGCGATCATCGTCCTGATCCGAACCTTCCTGAGCTTCTCGCTGGAACTGGAGATCACCGGACGCTGGCCATGGCAGAAGGAACCTTCCGAGACGCCCTCCGAGCGGGCCCGCGCGGACACCTAAGCACGCGGACACCAGCTTGCCCCCCCTGACTGGCCCAATCACCTAAGGCGGTCCTGGTGGTCCTGAGGTTATCCACATAGGCGATGTGCTGGGCTGTTTTTGTTGGCGCCTCGCTGGATGATGGGGGTATGGGGATCCCGGGTGTTGAGGAGGCGGTGGAGGCCTTTGAGGCTGCTGCTGCGGAGTTTGCTGCCTGTATGCGCCGGGGGCTGGGCGGCCGCGGTTCCGGGATGGGTTCCGGGATGGGTTCCGGGGGTGGTGATCCTTTGCGGGGGCAGGCCGATGCTTGCTTGGACGGGCTGGGCGGTTCGGTCCGGGTGGACGCGATGGTGGCGGCGTTCAGGGTGCGCCTGGCCGCCGCGTATGCGGGGAAGGCTGCGGCCCTGGACGGCCCGGTCAGGAGCCCGGGGGAACACACGGCCCAGGAGATGGGTGTGGTGTCCGAGGTCGCGTGTGCGCTGACGGTGAGTGAACGCTCGGCCTCGTCCCTGTTGGCGCAGGCCCATGAACTGACCACTGCCTTGCCGCTGACGCTGGCTGCGCTGCAGTCCGGGGATCTGTCGTGGCAGCACGCGAAGGTCATGGTCGATGAAACCACCGGCCTGGATGCGGCCGGCGCGGCGGCGTTGGAGGCCCGTTTCCTGGGCCCGGACGTTCCGGACCGGGCCCGGGAGTGCCCGGCCGGTGAGCTCGTCCCGTCCCGGTTCCGGCACAAGGCCCGGACCTGGCGCGAACGCCACCACCCGGTCAGTATCGAAAAGCGCCATGCCAGGAGCGTGTTGGACCGGCGGCTGGAGTACGTCCCGGACCGGGACGGCATGGCCTGGCTTTCGGCTTACCTGCCCGCGGACCGGGCAGCCGGGATCTGGAACGGCATCACCGCCACCGCCCGCACCCTCCAAGGCCCGGCCGAGACCCGCACCATGACCCAGCTCCGCGCCGACATCGCCGCCCAACTGCTCCTCAGCGCAGGCTTCACCGGCACCACGGCCAGCCTGGCCGAGGGCAGAACAGACACAGCAGCCGGCAGCGCCCGTACCAATGATGTCGGGGCGGGCAAAAGCGGCTACACCACCACGGCAGGCAGCACCGCGGACCGCCGGACCGCGACGTCTCGGCAGGCTGCCCCGCGGGCCCCGACCTTACCGCTGGTACTTCCCCCGACCGCCATGGCGACGCTGGAAGGGTCCTGGCCACCGGGACCGCGGCGGGCATCGACGTCCTAGCGGGCCGTGTCGAAACCAACGGGACCGCGGCGGGCAACGAAGCCGTGGCGGGCAGCAACGTCCTGCCGGGCAACGACTTCATGACGGGCCGGGTCCCGTCTCCGGCGGCTCAGGTCCTCGTGACCGTGCCGGTGTTCGCGCTGATGGGCCTCACCGACGAACCAGCCACCCTCGACGGGTACGGGCCGATCCCGGCATCGATGGCCCGCAACCTGGTCGCCGACGGCGCCGGCTCGTTCCACCGCGTCCTGACCGACCCCCGCAACGGGGCACCACTGGAGATCGGCCGCCAAAGCTACCGGATCCCCGCCGCGATGCGCCAATGGCTGAGGATGCGCGACGGCAAATGCCCCTTCCCCGGCTGCAACAACCACTCCCTGGACAACGAAGCAGACCACCTCCTGGCCTGGGCCGACGGCGGCACCACCGGCATCAGCAACCTCGGACAGCCCTGCCCCAAACACCACCGCCTGAAACACACCACCGCCTGGACACCCACCGCAGCAAGCATCGACAAACCACCCGGCTGGACCTCACCCACCGGACGCCACTACCAAAGCGAACACCAAGACTGGGAACCACCCCAATGGCCACCCCAGATCCTTGCCCAGTTTCCGGACCAAGGACACAGCCCCACCGTTGCGAAGGACCAGCCGTTCGGCCAGCAACTTGAGCCTGCCTTTGGCCCTGCCGCGCCCTAAGCCGACCTGCACACTTTCACGGATTGGGCGTTCTCGACTCTCCCTGAGCCTCGACCAAAGGGAGCCAACCGCCTCAGTCTGGCTAGGCGTCCTGCCAGCCGCGCCCCTCTTTGAAGGTGGCCACCCGGGTTCCGACGCCAGCCCGGAGCGAGTTCGACGGATCCTCATACAGCGTGGCTTCGGTGGCGCGGCTATGCGTGATGAGCTGCTCGGCCTCGAGCTTGGCTTCTGCGACAGTCGCTCCGATGATGCCCGTCCGAGCCGGAAGGTCGGGGGTATGAACGATGTCCGCATCTGTCCGCACCAAAGGGACGGTAGTGCCGGGACTGATTTCATCGTGGGGAAAGGCGAATCCTTCCTCGTCGGAAGCGGCTGGGACCGTGTACTCCAAGAAGTAAGTCATGGTTCCACCCTTGCAGATACGTCTCGGCGCCGAAAGTTCCTGCTGAGAAACTCACAGGTTCCCGTGCCCGCCCGCCACTCCTATACTGACGGGATGACGATGTCGCTGTTGTTCGGCGTCATAGCATCCAGTGCACTGGTTCTGGGTGCCTTCATCGGTGTTCGGTTCGAGCTGCCCAAACGGCTCCTGGCCATCCTTCTGGCCTTCGCAGCGGGCTCTTTGATTACCGCCCTGACGTTTGAACTCTTCGAGGACGCCTATGAGCGCGGTGGCATCATCCGGGCCGCACTTGGCTTGCTGGGCGGTGCCATCGTCTTCACAATCCTCAGTGCACTGCTGGACCGCTGGGCCCAGCCCGGCGACCAGGCGATACCTGCCGATGAATTCCACGGCAGCGCCAAGCTGGACACAGATGCTGCCGCGGAGGACAAGCCAGCCGCCAAGGTTTCCACCCGCGGCGCGGCCGGGATGGCTCTCTTAGCAGCCGTCACCCTGGATGGCGTGCCGGAAAACGTCGCCCTCGGTGTTTCCTTGGGAGAAGGTACCGGAGGACTGGCCCTGCTCGCCGCCATCTTCGTCTCCAACCTGCCCGAGGCCCTGGTGGGTGCGGCCTCGATGCGCAGCCAAGGCCGTTCTTCGTTGAGCGTCATTGGACTGTGGCTTGCCTGCGCAATCCTCCTGGTAGTCGCCGTGGTGATCGGAGCCGGCCCGCTGTCCGGTACCGACCCCGAAGCAATCTCCCTACCCCTGGCGTTCGCAGCCGGCGCGGTCATTGCTTCACTCGCCGACACACTCATGCCTGAGGCTTACGAACACGGCGGGCCCGCCGTGGCCATCAGCACTGCGGCGGGTTTCGTCCTCGCGTTTGTACTGTCGCTCGCCTGAACCGCTCGCCTGAACCGCCCGTATTCGCTTGAGCGCCTTAGCGGAAACGGAACCAGCTACTTGCCGAGTCCCGCCTTACGAAGGGCCTCCGCCATGGCAGTGTTCACCGGCGCAGGCTTCGGCGCCGACTTTGGGGCAGCAGTCCGGCCGCCTGCCGGCTGCGGGGCCTTCCCGCGATCCTGACGGCCTGCCTCAGGCCGCCCACCAGCCCCACGGCCGGCTTCCGAACGCCCACCAGCCCCAGGGCCGGGTTCCGAACCCCCGCCAGCGCCACGGCCTGCCTCAGGCCGCCCACCAGCCCCACGACCGGCTTCCGAACGCCCACCAGCCCCACGACCAGCTTCCGAACGCCCACCAGCCCCACGACCAGCTCCCGGCCGCCCGCCAGCCCCACGACCGGCTTCCGAACGCCCACCAACCCCACGCCCGCCGGATGGTGAGGGTTCGTCGTCGAGCCTCAGTGTCAGGGAGATACGCTTCCGCTCGGGATCGGCTTCCAGGACCTTGACCCGCACCACCTGGCCGGACTTCACCACTTCGCGCGGATCGGACACAAAGCGGTTGGCCAGCGCCGAGACATGGACCAGCCCGTCCTGGTGCACTCCGACGTCGACGAATGCGCCGAAAGCGGCCACATTGGTGACGGTCCCCTCAAGCACCATGCCGGGCTTGAGGTCCGAAATCTTTTCGATCCCTTCGGAGAACGTTGCGGCGGCAAACGCGGGCCGCGGGTCCCTGCCGGGCTTGTCCAGTTCAGCCAGGATGTCCTGGACCGTGGGCAACCCGAAGGTCCCGTCCACGAACTCCCGGGGATCAAGGGACGACGCCGGCGCCGAACCGGCAGCCACCAGGATTTTCCGCGCCACTGCGTAGGCCTCCGGGTGCACGCTGGAGGCATCCAGCGGCTCCGCTCCCCCGGTGATCCGCAGGAAGCCCGCGCATTGCTCGAACGCCTTGGCGCCGAGCCGGGGCACCTTCTTCAGGTCGGTGCGCTTGGCGAACGGGCCGTGTTCGTTCCGGTACGCCACAATGTTTTCGCTCAGCAAAGGCCCGACGCCGGCCACGCGGCTCAGCAGCGCGGGCGACGCCGTATTGACGTCCACACCCACCGCGTTCACGCAGTCCTCCACCACTGCGTCCAGGCTGCGGTCCAGTTTCGACGCCGTCACGTCGTGCTGGTACTGCCCTACCCCGATGGACTTCGGATCGATCTTGACCAGTTCGGCAAGGGGGTCCTGCAGGCGCCGGGCGATGGAGACGGCTCCCCGCAGGGACACATCCATCCCGGGCAGTTCAGCGGCTGCCAGCGCCGACGCCGAATATACGGACGCCCCCGCCTCGGAGACCACCAGTTTCTGCGGTTTCTTCTCCCCGGCCGGCAGCAGCTTGATCAGTTCCGCGGCCAGCTTGTCAGTCTCGCGTGACGCCGTGCCATTGCCGATGGCCACCAGTTCAACGTTGTGCTCCCGCGCCAGCCTGACCAGCGTGGCCAGGGCCTCGTCCCACTTCCGGGCCGGTGCGTGCGGATACACGGTGTCGGTGGCAACCACTTTGCCTGTGCCATCCACCACGGCCACCTTCACGCCGGTCCGCAGGCCCGGGTCCAGCCCCAGCGTGGCGCGGTTGCCGGCGGGTGCCGCGAGAAGAACGTCGCGCAGGTTTGCGGCGAATACCCGGACGGCCTCGTCCTCGGCGGCGGTAAACAACCGTCCGCGAAGGTCGGCCGTCAACCGGGCAAGTACACGTGAGCGCCACGCTAGCTGGGCAGTCTGCATCAGCCAGGCGTCGGCGGGCCGACCCCGTTCGGCGACACCAAGGCACCTGGCCACCGCATTCTCGTAGCGGGCACGGGCGGCAGCGAGCGCGTCGTCGTTAGTCGGATCTGCCTCAACAAGATCCAGTTCCAGGACACCGTCCTTCTCGCCACGCAGCAAGGCTAGGACGCGGTGCGAGGGCATCCCGGAAGGCGCCTGCGCGAACTCAAAGTAGTCGGCGAACTTCTGCCCCTCCACCTCTTTGCCCTTCTTGACCCGCGACACCATCCGGCCCTGAGTCCAGAGCCGGTCCCGCAGGGTGGCGGCAAGGTCCGGGTCCTGGGCGACACGCTCAACCAGAATGGAGCGGGCTCCGGCGAGCGCGGCAGCGGCGTCGTCTATGGAGTGCTCTAGGTTCAAGTACTTGGCGGCCTCGCGTTCGGGGTCCAGCTCCGGCCGCTTCAGCAGCACGTCGGCGAGCGGCTCCAATCCGGCTTCCCGCGCGATCTGCGCTTTGGTGCGCCGCTTGGATTTGAAGGGGAGGTAGATGTCTTCCAGCCGTGATTTCGTGTCCGCGGCAAGGATGGCCGCCTGCAGTTCCGGTGTCAGCTGTCCCTGCGCGGCAATCGCCTCAAGGACCGTACGACGGCGGTCTTCCAGGTCCCGGAGGTAGCGCAGGCGTTCGTCGAGGTCCCGGAGCTGCGTGTCATCCAGCGTCCCGGTGGCTTCCTTGCGGTACCGGGCGATGAACGGGACGGTGGACCCGCCGTCGAGCAGTTCCACAGCAGCCTTGACCTGCCAGGTTTTCACACCAAGTTCGGCGGCGATCTGGGCGTGGATGGCGCTGTCCAGTGTTGGGGCGGATGCGGGGGCGGACGGGGCGTGCGGGAGTTGGGTCACCAGAACATTTTGCCCTACGGGTCTGACGGTCTCCAGCGACAGTCTCCACCAAGGGCCGCGCCAGCCCGGGTATTCCGCTACGGGCCGTGAAGTGCTGTAGTGGAGTTGCCGTCACAGGTAATCATTCTCGAGGAAGAGGCCACCATGCGGGAACTGCTCATCGTCTTTCAGGAAGGATTCGACGAGGCCAACATCACCGTCATGGTCAACGGCAAAGAGGTCCGTCGAGACGTCGGAGTTTCCACCAATCCCCTTCTCGGGGAAGCGTTTGAAGCATCAGTGGAGTTGCCCGCAAAAGGGGCACAGGTGGGCGTGGAGATCACCAACAGGGGCCTGAAAGGCATCCTCAAGGTTAGCGGGAAACCCAAAAGCCTGCTCGTTTCAATCGAGGACGGCAAGCTGGTGATGCGTGAGGGGACGGGCCGCGAGGCATTCCTCTAGCGAAAACCCTAGCGATAATCCATTCGGTGGAATATCATGTAAGCACCGCCCGGACCCCAAGGGATCCAGGCGGGCCAATCATAAAATGAGCCAAAAAGCCGTCGGATGGCTTCTTGGCGCGCGCTGCCGGGACAGCA
Source organism: Pseudarthrobacter sp. NPDC055928 (assembly GCF_042270935.1). Classification (NCBI taxonomy): domain Bacteria; kingdom Bacillati; phylum Actinomycetota; class Actinomycetes; order Micrococcales; family Micrococcaceae; genus Pseudarthrobacter; species Pseudarthrobacter sp. NPDC055928. Next base: position 119,407 of record NZ_JBHJZH010000008.1, on the reverse strand, counting down.
CACCGTGCAGCCAGCGACGGCGGCACCCAAGCGGGTGCCGCCGTCGTCGTTATGTGGCTGTCAGCCTTGGTACGCGGGGTAGTCGGTGTAGCCCTTGGCACCCTCGCCATAGAAAGTGGAAGCATCCGGCTCGTTCAGCGGGAGGCTTTCCTTCCAGCGGCGGGCCAGGTCAGGGTTGGCAATGGCAGGCCGGCCCACCACCACGGCATCGGCGTGGCCGTCGGCCACCAGGGCCACGGCCTCGTCGCGGGTAGTGACAACACCGAAGCCCGTGTTCACCAGGAACGTCCCATCAAAGCGTGCGCGGAGGTCCTGGACCAACTCGCCGGTGGGCTCGTGGTGCAGGATGCTCAGGTACGCGAGGTTGAGCGGCGAAATGCTGTCCAGGAGAACTTCGTAGGTTGCGCGGACATCCGCCAGGTCCGTTTCGGCGATCCCCTGGACATTGTGCTCCGGTGAGATGCGGATGCCCACACGGTTGGCGCCGAGTGCTGCGACTACGGCATTGACGGTCTCAATGACAAAGCGCGCCCGGTTCTCCGGCGATCCGCCATAGCTGTCATCGCGGATGTTGGAGTTCGGCGCAAGGAATTCGTGCAGCAAGTAGCCGTTGGCTGAGTGCAGTTCCACGCCGTCGAAGCCGGCCTCGATGGCGTTGCGGGATGCGGTGACGATCTCGCCCATCACGACGGGCAGTTCGTCGGAGGTGAGCGCGTGCGGTACCGGGTAGGGCTCCTTGCCCGACGGGGTGCGGACTTCACCTTCAATGGCGACGGCACTGGGGCCAACGATCGGATGGCCTCCGGTGATGTCCTGGTGGGACACGCGCCCGCCGTGCATGACCTGGGCAAAGATCCTGCCACCTTCGGCGTGAACTGCGTCTGTGACATGCTTCCACGCGGCGACCTGCTCCTCGGTGACCAGCCCGGGCTGGCCCGGGTAGGAACGGCCGGCAGGGCTCGGGTAAATACCTTCGCTGACGATAAGGCCCAGGGACGCGCGCTGGCGGTAATGCTCGACGACGAGGGGGCCGGGCACACCTTCCGCACCGGAGCGGAGGCGGGTAAGCGGTGCCATCACCAGGCGGTTGGGGAGTTCGAGCTCGCCGAGGGTCAACGGGGAAAACAGCATGCGCAGTTCCTTTCAGAAATGAAGTGGTACTGCCCTGCCCAACTGACTGGCGTCTGCAACTATTCCGGTTGTGATTGGGAACACGGTGGGCGGCCCTTGCAGTAAGCACGGGCCGCCCACCGTGGAAACGTCAAAAACTACGTCTGGGCCGGCAAAACCAACTTCCCTGTCTTATCGGTCGAAAGGGCAAGCGAGGACACATACTGGGGTTCGCCGTCGGGCCCGTCCTGGGCCGAGCGGATCATGTCCGGACGCTCAAACTCCAGCCCGGTGACATGGCAGGGCAGCTTGTCCTCGCTCGGGTTCCCGTTGGCGTCAAACATTGGCAGGTCAATGCCGTCGTCCGTGCGCCGCAGGTAGTACTTTCCATGGGTCGCCAGCGCCAGGACCGGAGGCAGGACCAGCGCCAGCCCCACGGCGAAGATCGGCGAGAAAGGTTGGATAGCGCCACCGAACGCGCCGAAGAACACCGCAATGGAGATCCCCGCGGAGACCAGCATGGAGACGAACCCCACCGGGTTCACCGCGTACAGCATGCCGCGCCGAAACTCGGCCGTCTTCGGAGAGATCTTGAGCAGGTACTTATTGATGGCGATATCGGACGCCACGGTAACCACCCAGGCCATGGCGCAGTTGGCGTAAAAGCCCAGGATCGTGTTCAGGAAGTCGAACATATTGGCTTCCATCAGCACCAGCGCGATGACCAGGTTGACCACCACAAAGACCATTCGGCCCGGGTAGGTCTTGGTGATGCGTGTGAAGCTGTTGGTCCAGGCCAAGGACCCCGAATAGGCATTCGTAACGTTGATCTTGATCTGCGAGATAACCACCAGCACCACTGCCAGCGTCATGGCAAGCCACGCCGGCATCATCTCCTGGTAGACGCCCAGGAACTGGTGGACGGGCTCGTTTGCGTGCACTGATGCTGCGGGGTCGAGCGTGGCAATGAGGTAGATGGCGATGAACATGCCAACAATCTGTTTGATGGCCCCGAAGATCACCCAGCCCGGCCCGGCCAGGATCACCGCCCGCCACCACGCGCCTTTGTTGGCCTCGGTCCGCGGCGGCATGAATCGCAGGTAGTCGATCTGCTCGGCGATCTGCGCCATCAGCGACAGGCAGACCCCTGCTGCCAGCATCACTGAAGCAACACTGGGTCCTTCTGCCCCTGATTCGCCGGTGTAGGCGAAGAAGCTGTCGACGCTTTCCGGGTGGGAGATGACCAGGTATCCCACCGGAACCACCATCAGCAGGAGCCACAGCGGAGTGGTCCACACCTGCAGCTTGGCCAAGGTGTTCATCCCGTAAATGACCAGCGGAATGATGATCACTGTCGACGCCGCATACCCAAGCCACTGTGGGATGCCGAGCCCCAGTTCCAGACCCTGCGCCATGATGGAACCCTCCAGCGCAAAGAAGATGAACGTAAATGTGGCAAAAATGACGTTGGTGACCACGGATCCGTAATAGCCAAAGCCGGAACCGCGTGTGATGAGGTCCAGATCGATGTTGTACCGGGCCGCGTAGTAGGCGAGCGGAAACCCTGTTGCAAAGATGATGAGCGCCGCAACCAGGATGCCAAAGACCGCATTCGTGGTGCCGTATGCAATGCCGATGTTCGCCCCGATCGAGAAATCGGCCAGATACGCAATGCCGCCCAGGGCGCTCGTGGCAACTACGCCCGCGCTCCATTTGCGGTATGAACGCGGCGCGAACCGGAGCGTGTAATCCTCCAGGCTCTCTTTGGTTGCGCTGAGGGCGGCCGTGTTGCCCGCCGTCGGGGTTTGCCCCGGACCGCGGCCGACGGCGGCACTTCCGGGCGCGGTTGGGTCCAGCAGTCGCGTGCTCTCCAGGTCATTACTCATGTGAGTGCGTCACTTTCCGTGCGGGGACAACGTTGGTGGAACGTCTCCTGCGACCGTAGCCAGCAAGTACGACGGATTCGTCACGATATTGTTTCCACTCAGTTACACCTTTTGACTGCGTTGTGAAGTTATGAATGAAGGCGTCACCCGGGTTAGGGCAAAGGATGCGAATTCTCCAAAGCCCTAGCCATTTTCTACGCAACGTAGAAGAATAGGAGCCATGATGTTCAACCACACCGACGGCAACCCCGTCCTGGAACTTGACGACGAGCAGTCCTGGCAGCTCCTTGACGCCACCAAGCACGGCCGGCTGGTGGTTTCAGTAGCGGGCGAGCCCGACATTTTCCCGGTCAACTACCTAACCTCGGACCGGAAGATCTATCTGCGGACGGCGCCCGGAAATAAGCTGGCGCAGCTCACCATCAACTCCAGGGTCCTGTTCGAAACGGATGGAGTCCTGTCCGACGAAGCGTGGTCCGTCGTCCTGCGGGGAACCGCCCGGGTCCTGACCAACTCCTCGGAGCTCGCCGCAGTGGAGGAAATGGGGCTCAAGAGCTGGGTCCCCACACTCAAGGATTTCTACGTGGAGATCGTGCCCACGTCCCTGAGCGGCCGGCATTTCCAGCTTGGCGAGCAGCCGGAGCGCGTCATCTAGGGGCTGCCTAGACTGGAGGTATGGCGGACAGGCTGACCCCCGAGCAGCGGAGCTGGAACATGTCCCGGATCAGGGGCAAGAACACCAAGCCCGAATTGCTGGTCCGCCGCCTCCTGCATGCCAAAGGCTACCGATACCGCCTGCATGGCGGAGCGGGCAAGGTCCGCCTGCCGGGCAACCCCGATATGGTCTTCGCGGGCCGCCGCAAGGTCATCTTCGTCAACGGCTGTTTTTGGCATTTCCATGACTGCAGGGTGGGCCAGCATGCCCCCAAGGCGAACGCCACCTTCTGGGAAGCCAAGCGCACACGCACCAGGGACCGCGACGCCGATCAGCGCAGGCAGCTTGAAGACGCCGGGTGGGAGGTATTGACCGTGTGGGAATGCGAGCTGAAGGACGGGTCCGCCCTCGAGGCCCAGCTCGTCCAGTTCCTGGGCGGTGCCATAAGCCAACGGTCCCGTAAGCCGCCTGAAGGGAACTTGAGGCGATCTTGATCCTTTGCCGCCGCCCATATTGAGTACCGGCAGCAAGGATGGAATCCCTGTTGCCGCAATCGTGCGGCCAAGGGATCAACTATGGGGAAGGAACGTGTGCCTTTCCCGCCCATGCGTGCTACGAAATCCCGGCCAGCTACGAAGAGCCGGCTAACTGCACCTGGCCAGCAAGGCGGAGCTGAAGGCCCCTGCGGAAGAAACGCTGCTGTTGATGCGCCAGTCAGCTTCCTTCTCCAGCTGCTCCAGGCGGCGGACGTCCCCAGTTGTAGCCGTCCAAAGCCACGATATCCACATAGGCCGACCAAAGCGGCACCCACGCCAAGCGAGAGAACCACGGTTTTCAACACTCGAAACAAGGCGATCAATTCCCCACAATCGAGTCGTGGCCCGGGCCACGAACAGGCAGTGCTGGCGGCACCGGCGTGATCCTAGATGGAAAATCCGCAGTCTCATCAAGAAAGCCACAATTCTTTTCCAAAACCCTTACAGGGCGGGGGAACAGACCTAATCTGAAGGAGGAAAGATGGCTCAACCCACCTCCGCATTTCCGGAGCGGGAGGCCCCAGCGGAAAGGACCGTCATGACGCAGTCTGATGATGCAGGGCGGCCGCTGGTGGACCAGTCTGTCCTGGACAGGCTGCGGGAAGAACTGGACGAGGACGAGGGCTACTGCACGGTCTTTGTCGGGAACTTCATCGACTACCTCCCGTATCGGATCGGCCGACTCCGCCTGGCCTTGACCACGGGCGACTTGAACGGTGCAGTGGACGCCATCCTTAGCCTCAAGACTTCAAGCCAGATGGTGGGAGCGGAGCGATTGGCCGGGCTGGCGCTGGATTTGGAGAGCGCCATCCGCAGCGACTCAGCCCACAGCGACGTCGCAGTTGTCCTTCCCCGGCTCGCGGCGGCATACCTCAAAACCATCAATCAGTGCAGCCGTCAGACCCTGCACCGCCTCCAGGCTCAGCGCTCGACCGGCGCCAGCCGGTAACCAACACCCCGTACCGTCTGAAGCCAACGCGGACGCTGCGGCGAATCGCCCAGTTTTTTCCGCAGGTTTCCCATGTGGACTTCCACTGACCGTTCGTCGGCCTCGCTAATGTAACTGCCGACGTCGTAGTCCTCGTCCCTGAGGCGCCTCACCAAATCTGATTTGGTCCGGACAGTCCGGCCCGCCTCCAGGAGGGCGTACAGGAGTTCGAACTCGGTGCGGGTCAGGTTCAGCTCCTGCCCATCCACCGTCACGGAGCGCGACGCGTAGCTCAGGTCCAGCCCGTTGTGGGTGTAGTTGCCCCGGCCGCTGGGATTGGGCTCGGCACGGGTGGCCGCGTCGGCGGCGCTTGCGGCATCTGCCGGCTCGGCGGCGGCGCGCGGGCGGCGCATCATCGCAGCCACACGGGCCCGCAACTCCCGGGGGCGGAAGGGTTTGGTCAGGTAGTCGTCGGCGCCGGATTCCAGGCCGATCAGGGTGTCCAGTTCATCGGTGCGGGCCGTAAGCATCACAATGTACGCATCGGAGAATTCCCGGATTTGGCGCGACACTTCAAAACCGTCAATGTCCGGCAGCCCCAAGTCCAGCGTGATGACGTCCGGATTCAGGGTCTTTGCCGCCAGGACACCTTCAGCTCCGCTTCCGGCTACGGTCACGTCAAAGCCTGCCTGCGTCAACACTGTGCGCACCAGTTCCCGGATGTCCTGGTCGTCTTCAATAACCAGGCCCACACGTGGATCACTCATTACAGCCCCCTCAGCATGCTTGACACCGTCTGAAGTATATAGCTGGCTGCCGATATCCTGCTGTCATGCGTCTTGACTTAATCGAGCCTCCGGCAACTGACCATGAGTGAGCCCGTTGCATGGGCCACGGGCCGCCTGAAATTCTTCCGGCGTCCCTTCCACGAATACCGGCTAACGGACCGCGTTGCCCTGAGCCAGATGCCTCTGTTTGTCACCACGCTTTTCACAGCGTTCCTGACATGGGCGTTTTTCCCTGAGACCATGGACAACCCGCTTTTTGTGGCGTTCCTGGTTTCGCAACTGGTACTCATGGCGCTGTGCTACCTGGTGCCGTGGGAACGCCTGCCGTACACCAGCTTCCTGTTCATTCCGCTCCTGGATTTCGTCTCCATCGCGGTAGGCAGGGAGGGCGGCCAGGAGAGCCTGACCGGCATCAGCCTCCTGGCGGTATTCCCGGTGATCTGGCTCTGCGCCTCAGGATATTATCCGAGGGCCTCACTGTGGCTCTCTTTCTTCGCCCCGTTGGCCATCATCTGGGTACCGCTGCTGCTCCGCGGGGACGTATCGGGCCCCAGCTTGTCCAGGTCCCTGCTCCTGCCCGTCATGATGCTGGGAATCGGTGTATCAGTGAGCGTCCTGACCCTGAGCATGATGCGCCAGCAGCGCACCCTGGAGGAGAAGGACGAGCAGCTCCAGGCGAGCCTGCGCAGTACAAAGCAGCAGGAAGCGCTGCTCAACACCGTTCTCGACACCGTGCATCTGGGCGTCCTAGCGGTGGACGCCGACGGCCATGACATCCTGATGAACCGGAAACAGCGTGCCAACCACGAGCTGGCCCGGCCAAAGGACATCGAGGACCCGAACGAATCCCAGCTGCTGGTCTTTGCGGCAGACCGCATCACACCGGTCCCGGTGGAGGACCGGCCGGTGCGCCGGGCCGTCCTGGGCGAGACCTTCACGGACTACCTGGTCTGGCTGGGTTCAGGCAAGGAACAGCGCGCGATCACCACCAGCGCCCGTGCCATGAAGGACGCTGACGGGCAGTTTGCCGGATCCGTCATTGTCTTCGGCGACGTGACCGACCTGGTGAACGCGCTGGCCGCGAAGGACGAGTTCGTCTCCAGCGTGTCCCACGAATTCAGGACGCCCTTGACATCCATCCTGGGGTACGTCGAAATCCTGCTGGAGGACGATCCCGGAGATGACCAACTTGGGCCCTTGGAAATCATCAGGCGCAATTCTGAACGCCTGCTCACCCTGGTGTCCGACCTCCTGGTCAGCAGGCAGGGCCAGCTGATCGTGTCGCCGAACGCTGTGGACGTTGCGGAGCTGGTACGCGCAACGGTGTCCGCCGCCCTCCCCAAGGCTGATGCCTCCCGCGTAGTGCTCAAAGCCGATACGCCCGCGCGGCTCGATGCCCATGTGGACGGCCCCCGCATCTCCCAGGTGCTGGACAACCTCGTATCGAACGCCATCAAGTACTCCCCTGACGGCGGCAACGTAGTGGTCTCACTGGAACAGGAAGCCGGCCACCTGACGTGTCGGGTCAGCGACACCGGGATGGGCATGAGCCCCGACGATCAGGGCGAAGTCTTCGCGAAGTTCTTCCGCACCAGCAACGTGCGCAGGACTGCCATTCCGGGCGTGGGCCTGGGCTTGCCCATCAGCAAAGCCATCGTGGAAGCCCACGGCGGGACCATTGAGGTCGATTCCTCGCTGGGAAAGGGAACCACTTTCACGTTCCGCCTGCCGGTCTAAAACGCCCGCCGAAATTCTCAACGGGCGCTTAGCCTCCCACCCTGGAGGCCCGGACCACTTCGCCCCAGGACTGCCGTGCCAGGTCCGCCACCGCTGCCAGGATCTCCGACGGCGGCCGGGAAAGGTCCAGCGGAAACTCAACGACGTCGATGTCAGTGTTGAGGATCCGCCGAAGCTTCACCTCGCCCGAGCCGGCGTAGACCAGCCAGGCCGTAGGCACCCTCAGAGCCGTGCAGTAGGCGAGCATCTGGTAGTGGTCAGCGGACAGTGACGCGCCAAGGTCTGAGGCGGCCTTGTACTTGGCGTCATAGACCACCACGGGACGCCCGCCCAAAAGATGCACCGCGTCCGGCCGCACGGAGAGCCGGTCGGCGTCGTCCACTGCTTCGCTGAGGAGGGCGTTGTACTGCAGCCGCAGCTCCCCGGGGTATGCCGTCATGGCTCCACGGAGGGCTGCTCCCACGAAGTCCTCAAACACCTGGGCCATGTCCACCACGAACGACGCCGTCTGCTGCTTCCCCTCCCCTGCCTCCGCGGACGCGTTCCGCAGGATCAGCTCCGCGAGCCGAAGCACGGCCTGGTAGCGGACGTTCATCCTGCTGGGGGACCACGGCGGCAGCGGCGCGCCGGAGGGAAGGCGCGTCACGGCGTCGAGCTTGCCCTTGAGCTGCCGCAACCGGCTCAGGACCTCGGGACGGACACCAGGGACCTTGCCCATGCGCTCCAGCGCGGCCCGGAGTATTCGGTTTTCGGCGATATCCTCCGTGAACTCGTCGTAGGACACCTCCAGCGGAACCAGCATGCCGGGGCGGCGGGAGATCTGGTCCGAAATCCGGATCCTGCCCTTCACGGTCCGGAGCGACTCGTCGACGTTGAGGTAGCCCTGGAGCACTCCGCGCCCCAATGAGCGTTCGGCGAGCTGGGCCAGGGATTCGGCCAGCGCGCTCCATAGATCGCGGTCCTCCGCTGCGGCGACAGAATCGTTCCGGAAGCCCTGGTTGCCGGCGTAGCTGAGCAGGAACAGGAGACGGCTAAGGCCCAGCCGGTCCTTGGGACGGACGTCCAGCTGGACCGTGGAGGTGCGGACTGAGCCTACCTTCCCCACCGGTTCGATCCGGTAGAGGCCCATGCCCATCGGCGAGGCCTTCGCGAGGCCGCTGGAATTCAGGAAAGCCGCACTGGCAGCATCGAGCCGGTCCACTATGCCATTGGACAGTTCGTCCAGGACCAGGTGCCTCGGAGGGTTGCCGGGTCCCCGGCGTCCAGCGCCTGGCTGGACGGTTGCTGTTCTGAGCGCCTGGCCTGCGGCTTTTCCGGCCAGCCCTCCTGCGGGCTCTCCGGCTGCATTTCCGGCTGCCCGTCCCGTTGCCAGCGAGGGGGCCTGGGCCGGCCTAGCTGGCAGCAAGGCGTCCCAGCAACTGGTCCAGCCCGAAGCGCTCCTCAAGCTGCGCCCGGGTCAACTGGCCGTGGTAGTGCTCCTCGAGGAGCGGCATCAGCTCGTACTTCCAGATCCGGCGCAGCCCGGCGGGGGTCTGGGCGGCAGGCTTCATGAAGTACGACGGCCCGATCATCAGGTCCCGGTCCCACTCATCGATCGCGGCGTTCAGGGCGTCCAGCAGCAGCGCGGGCGTGGCGTCCAGCTGCCGGGCCTGCAGGAAGCGCAGCAGCGAACCCCGTACGGGTTCGGTCTGCGGGTGCAGTTCGATAAAAGCGAAGCGGCGGCGGATGGCCGCGTCCATCATGGCGATGGAGCGGTCGGCCGTGTTCATGGTGCCGATGATGTAGAGGTTGTCCGGCAGGGTGAACGGCTCGTTGGGGCTGTACTGCAGGTAGATCCGGTCGTCGCGGTATTCCAGCAGGAAGTACAGCTCGCCGAACACCTTGGCGAGGTTGGCCCGGTTCATCTCGTCGATAATCAGGAAGTAGGGCTTCTTTTCGTTCCCAGGTTTGGCGGCCTCCTCGGCCAGCCGGCGCAGCGGTCCGGCGACGAGTTTGAAGGACACCTGGCCTTCGTCGGTCTTGTCCGGCCGGTAGCCCTCGAAGAAGTCCTCGTAGGCGTACGAGGGGTGGAACTGCACCAGCTTCACGCGCTCATCCGTACTGTCATCAGCGAGTTCCGCGGCGAGATGCTTGGCCAAGTACGTCTTGCCGGTGCCGGGCGGGCCGTAGAGCACCAGCTGGCGGTTCTCCTCCAGCAGTTCCGCGATCTCCTGCAGCGGTTCCAGGTCCATGTGCAGCGAATCGGCGAATTCGCGCGTCAGCGGACGGAAACCCTCCTGGTGGGGAACGGCGGCGGCAGCACCGGCGTCGTCGTCTTCCGGTTCCGCCTCTGCGGGCAGCAGCGCCTGCAGGGCCTGTACAACCTTGGTGACGTCCACGACGATCCCCGGTGTGGCGAGCTGACGCTGCACATGGCGGGGAAGGTCGGTGGTGGTGTGGGCTTCGTCGAACCAGCGCACCTTGCGGCGGATCCGGCGGTTGTCGTCGTTGTACTCGGGCTCCCCCAGCACGACGCCAAGCCGCACCTTTCCAGAGCTCTGGTACAGGACAAGGTCGCCCGGTTTCATGACAGTGAGGATCGCAAAGACCGCGGTTTTGGTGTCCTCGCGTTCGACGTAGCCGAGGTGCTTGTAGTCCTCGTCCACGGCGTGCTGCACCAGCCCGGCAGTCACCCCGGCGTCAAGAAGCCGGAGATGTTCGACGTCGAGCGTCACCTTCTCCTCCCCCTGCCAGGCGGCAAGCAGCTCGGCGTTATCGCTGTGGGTCCGCAGCAGCCACGCCCGGCGGCCGGGATCGCCCACCTTCCGCCACTGGCTCACCAGCTGGCGGGCATACCAGTCGATGCGCTGCCCCGCCTGCTCGTCCAGGTGCAGCCTGATGCGGTGGATGTCCGCCGTGATGTCCTCGTCGGTGTCGCCTTTCGCCCCGCCCACCAGGGACGCGAAGGCGTCCCGGATTTCCTGCCGCTCCACGTCGGCAACTACCGGCTCGAAGTAGCTGGGCCACGCCAAGTATTCGATGCTGCGCCGGATGGCGGGCTGGTCCCCGGGGGTGCCGGCCGCAAGCTCGTGGAACTTCAGCGGATCCTTGAGGGCCTTGCTGATGGCGGCCGGAATTTGCTGGTCCACATGCTGCACAAAACGGCAGAGCCACTTGAGGTGGTCCCAGATTGTCCAGTTGAATTCTGCTGTGCGGTCCCTGATGACGCCGTGGTCCGTCATGCCCTTGTACAGCTCCTCGGGCAGTTCCAGCGGCGGCTCCAGCCAGGACGCAGCCTCCGCCACCCGGGCACGCTTGACCTTGAGCGATTTGACCTCGTGTGCCAGCGGCAGGGACTGGAGGAACAGGAGTTCAACGGCCAGTTGCTTGGCAGCACGGGACGAGTCCTGGAGGTTCTGGCGCAAGTTGGTCATCATGGGCGCCTTGGGATCTGGGACGCCCCGGTCCAGGCGGTCGTGCAGTTCAGCGGCTGCTTCCGATGTCCAGGTCAGGGTCAGGCCGTCCAAGGCGGACGGCTTGCCCTGCAGGCCCGGCCCGAGCACAAACCACGCCGCGTCCTCAATCTCCTGGGAGATACCAAGGGCGCGGGGCATGGCAGTTTTAGCGGTCGGGGTCATGGGTTCAAATTTACAGGCTTAAGCTGAACGCCCGCTCCAAGGACCCTGACCCCGGCGCACCCGGACGTGCCTACTTTCCCGTCACTGTCCGCTTCCGGCCGAAGATAAAGTACCCCATGGGACCGATGAAGTTGATCAGGGCGGCCATCCGCCAGGCTGCCTTGGGCCCATTAATGAGCTCCGCCGGGCGCTTCGAGATATCCCGCTGCGCAGCCACCATCAGCGCCATCTGGGCGATCCCGATCAGCACAGTTCCTGCCCGCGCCGCCGGTGGCATTTCTTTCCAGGTCTTCTTTTTCAGCTTAGCCATGGTTAAAGCTCCTTAGTCCGGGCCATCAGTGGCCCAGGTCTTCAGTTTCCGGTGTGGACAGGACCAACGCAACGGCTTAGGCGGCGAACGGTGCCATCCGGTCTTTTTGCTCCTGCGTCAGCCTGACCACGCGCCCAGTGGCCTCGTCAACAAATGCCAGGTGGCTGCTGGCACGGACGCAGTCCTCACCGGTGACGGGGTCCTGGACAAGGTAGTGGATATCGAAGCTGGCGCCCTTAATCGCTCCGACCCACACCTGGACCACGGCCGGGACATTGCGGTATTCCAGGGTCCTGACATAGCGGATCCGGTGATCCACCACCAGCGCCATAACGCCTTCTGGTACGTCGTTGAACAGAGACACCTCAGGCTCGATGCCCGGCAGCCCGGCACCGCGTGGCGGCCCGAAGGCACCAATCCGCGCCTCCTCCAGCATCCGCACTATTTGGACGTTGTTGATGTGCCCATAGGCGTCCATGTCGCCCCAGCGCATGGGGACCAGCACCTCGATGCGCCGGGGTGCTGCCTTGTTTTCGGCTGCGGCCGTTCCGGTGTCGGCCGGGCCGGCCGCCGGTGTTCCTGCGGCCGTGTCTCCGGCCGCAGGCGCACCAGTCGCCCGCGTACCGGCCTCCTGCGCGGTCAGCTGTGCACCGCCGTCGAGTCATCCACGGGCGATTCCTCAGCATTCGCTCCGGCGAACTGGGACATGTAGAGCCTGTAGTAGGCGCCCTCGGCCGCGAGCAACGTCTTGTGGTTGCCCTGCTCCACAATCTTCCCGTTCTCCATCACCAGGATGGTGTCGGCGTCGCGAATCGTGGAGAGGCGGTGAGCAATCACGAAGCTGGTCCGGTCAGTCCGCAGCGCGGCCATGGCCTTCTGGACCAGCAGTTCCGTGCGGGTGTCCACAGAGCTGGTGGCTTCATCGAGGATGAGCAGCGACGGGTTGGCCACAAACGCGCGGGCGATGGTGATGAGCTGCTTTTCGCCGGCGCTGACGTTGTTGCCTTCCTCGTCGATCACCGTGTTGTAGCCCTCCGGCAGCGCGCGGACGAAGCGGTCCACAAAGGTGGCCTTGGCTGCTGCCATGACCTGCTCCTCGGTGGCGTCCAGGTTGCCGTACCGGATGTTGTCGTAGATGGAACCGCCAAAGAGCCAGGCATCCTGCAGCACCATGCCCACCTTCGAGCGAAGCTCGGAACGGCTCAGGGTGGTGATGTCCACGCCGTCCAGGGTGATGGACCCGGAGTTGAGCTCGTAGAAGCGCATCACCAGGTTCACCAGTGTCGTCTTGCCGGCGCCGGTGGGCCCGACGATGGCCACCGTGTGCCCGGGCTCAGCCGTGAAGGACAGGTTCTCGATCAAAGGTTTGTCCTCGGTGTAGCTGAACGTGACGTCCTGGAACTCCACATGCCCGTCGGTCTTGGCCGGAAGGTGGTCGGTGGCGGTTTCCGCATCCTGCTCGTCGGCGTCCAGGAATTCAAAGACCCGCTCCGAGGAAGCCACGCCGGACTGGAGCATGTTGGCCATTCCGGCCATCTGACCCAGCGGCTGGGTGAACTCACGCGAGTACTGGATGAACGCCGTGGCATCGCCCAGGGACATGGATCCGGAGGCTACGCGGAGGCCGCCCACCACGGCGATGCCGACGTAGCTGAGGTAGGAGACGAATTGCATCACCGGGAAGATGATGCCGGAGACGAACTGGGCGCCGAAGCTTGCCTTGTACAGGGCCTCGTTACGTTCCTCGAAACGCTCCAGCATGTCGGCGTCGCGGCCGAAGACCCGCACCAGGTCGTGGCCGGAGAAGGACTCTTCGATCTGACCGTTCAGAGCGCCGGTGTTCTTCCACTGCGCAGCGAAGAGCTTCTGGCTGCGTGATCCGATGATGCCGGCGGCGACACCTGACAGCGGCAGGGCGATCAAGGCAATCAGCGCCAGCTGCCAGGAAACGATGAACATCATGACCACAATGCCGATGACCGTCAGCAGGGAGTTGATCAGCTGCGCGAAGGCCTGCTGCAGTGCCTGCTGGATATTGTCGACGTCGTTCGTCACCCGGGACAGGACGTCGCCGCGCTGCCGGGTGTCGAAGTAGTTTAGCGGCAGCCGGTTCAGCTTCTTTTCGGTGTCGTCGCGAAGCTGGCGGATGACCTTCATGACAATGCGGTTCAGGACGTAGCCCTGCAGCCACAGGAAGATATTGGCCACAAAGTACATCAGCAGCACGATGGCAATGAGGAAGGACAGCTTCTGGAAGTCGATGCCGCTTCCGGGCACCAGCTCCATCTTCGAGATCATGTCCGCAAAGTTGTCCTGCCCCTGCTGGCGGAGCCCTTCCACGAACTCTTCCTTGCTCGCGCCGGCGGGGAGCTGCTTGCCCACTACTCCACCGAAGATCACGTCCATGGCCTGGCCCAGGATCTTGGGGGCGATAACGTTCAGGACCACCGCGACCACCACCAGGGCAACCACGGCGTAGATGCCAGCAGCTTCGGGCTTCAACAGCCCCATCAGGCGCTTGGCGGAGGGCCAGAAGTGTTCCGCCTTCTTGGCGGGGACGCCGCCAAACATGTCGCCGTCGGCCTCCGAGGGTTTGTACTCCTCCTCGAAGAATTCGTCGTCTTCCAGGACCTCGGGCGATGCCACGGAATCCGGCGTTTCGGTGGACGAGCCTGCGGAGTCTTTCTTAGGGGCGCTCATGCCATTTCCTCCACGCTCAGCTGGGATTCAACAATTTCCTGGTAAGTGGGCGAGGTTTCCAAGAGTTCCTCGTGGGTGCCCCGGTCCACGATCCGACCGTTGTCCAGGACCAGGATCTGGTCCGCCTCGGTAATGGTGGAGATGCGCTGGGCCACGATGATCACGGTGGCGTCGGCGGTAGTCCGTTTCAAGGCCGCACGGAGCCTGGCGTCGGTGGCTACGTCCAGCGCCGAGAAAGAGTCGTCAAAGAGGTAAACCCTGGGCTTCGTGACCAGTGCCCGTGCAATGCAGAGCCGCTGCCGCTGGCCGCCGGAGACGTTGGTGCCGCCCTGGGCAATGCGGGCGTTGAGCCCGTTCTTCTTCTCGCGGACAAAGTCCTCACCCTGGGCCACGTGCAACGCGTCCCAGAGTTCCTGGTCGGTGGCCTCAGTCTTGCCGAAGCGCAGGTTGTGCTCGATGGTGCCGGAGAAAAGGTAGGGGCGCTGCGGCACGAGGGCCACGCGCTTGGTGATCTCGGCCCGGTCCAGGTTGGCCACGGACACACCGTCCAGCAGTACCTCGCCCTCAGCGATGTCGTAGAGGCGCGGCAACAGGGACAGCAGCGAGGTTTTTCCTGCACCGGTAGACCCGATGATCGCCACGGTCTCCCCCGGCTTCGCGGTGAAGCTGATATTACTCAGCACCGGCGACTCAGCACCGGGGTAGGCGAAGGTGACGTTCCGGTATTCAACCACGCCGGCCAGGGTGGCGGGAGTTTCCGGCCGTTGGGGGTCGTGGATGGAGGGTTCGACGTCGAGCACCTCACCAATGCGGTCCGCGCACACCGAGGCACGCGGGATCATCATGGCCATGAACGTGCCCATCATGACCGCGATCAGGATCTGGAGCAGGTACTGCAGGAACGCTGTCAGGGCGCCCACCTGCATCTCACCGGAATCAACGCGCTGACCGCCGAACCACAGTACGGCGGCGGTGGACAGGTGCAGGATCATGCCGATGGCAGGGAACATCAGGACAAACAGTGAGCCGATCTTCAGCGACACGTCGGTCAGTTCCTTGTTGGCCTCGCCAAAGCGTTCAGTTTCATAGGGTTCGCGGACAAAGGCGCGTACCACCCTGATGCCGATGATCTGTTCGCGCAGGACAGCGTTGATGCGGTCGATCTTCTTCTGCATGGAGCGGAAGAGGGGCATCAGCCGGACTACCAGGTAGCCCACCACGACGATCAGCACAGGTACGGAGACCCAGACAAGCCAGGACAGGCTGATGTCCTCGCGAAGCGCCATGATGATGCCGCCGATGCACATAATGGGCGTGGCCACCATGAAGTTCAGCCCCATCAGAACCAGCATCTGGACCTGCTGGACGTCGTTCGTGCCGCGGGTGATGAGGGTGGGCGCGCCGAAGGTGTTCACATCCTTGGCGGAGAAGCTGGTGACCTTTCGGAAGACCCCACGGCGCAGGTCGCGTCCCATGGCCATGGCCGCCTTGGAGCCGAAGTACACACCGGCAATCGCGGTTCCGACCTGGATAAAGGCGACCAGCAGCATCACGCCGCCGGTCCGCCAGATGAAATCCGTGTCCCCGCGGGAGACGCCTTCATCGATGATCTGGGCGTTGAGGCTGGGAAGGTAGAGCGCCGCGATGGTGGACGCCAGTTGGAACACGATGACGGCAACGATGTACGGCAAATACGGCTTGGAATAGCGCCGTATGAGGGTGAGGAGCATGCCCACGGATCCTTAGGGAGAGAGCGCGAAATGGTGTGGATAAGTACTAGCAGCCGGGGCTGACATTCTTAGCCTTCCCACTCTACGAAATCTGTTGCCCGTGCGAAACATCTGCACCCAAAGATCATCCAATCGGCGTACCCTGGTCCTTTTGATTGCCGCCGGAGGCCAGGTAGTGCGCGGCCGCCTTCTGCAGTTTCCGTTCCTTGCCGAGTTCCTTGGCCACGGCCTTCAGCATGGACGCCGTCTTCGCCTGTTCGGCGGCAATTCCCTGCTGGAGGGCCGCCTGCCGCTGCACCGAAGACATGGCTGCGGAAAGCTGCAGCTGCTGTTCTGCGAGCAGTTGCTGCGTTTCCAGGATCAACGGCACCATCTTCACGGCAGCTGCCTCCGTTCCGCGTCCGGTGCCGCTTTCGCTGCTGCGCTGCCGCCTCAGCACCTCGACGAACTCACGGTCTATATCGTCCACGTCCGCACCCGGCCCGGGTGCCGCCGTCGTGCCCGCCGTGGCCGAAGGTGCAGCCGGAAGCGAAGCCGCCACGGATTCCGCACCATCACCCTCCGGACGGACGTCTACCGTGCGGCGGAGCGGCTTCTCCTTGATGAAGAGGACCGCCACCAAGGCGATCACGCCGATGACGGCGGAGATCAGGAAGATTTGCGCCGTGGCGTCACCGTAAGCGGCACGCATGATTTCGCGGACGGGTTCGGGAAGGTCCACAAGATCCATGCTGGCGCCGGCACCGTCGCCCTGCACTGGGATGTTGGCGGCGGCAAGCCCTTCGTTGGCGAGTTGGGTGACGCGGGTGCCCAGTACCGCGCCCAGGACCGATACCCCGATCGCGCCGCCAACAGAGCGGAAGAAGGCAACCGAAGCGCTGGCGGTGCCGATATCCGTGGCCTTGACGGTGTTCTGCACGGCGAGGACCAGGTTCTGCATCACCATGCCCAGCCCTAGGCCCAGGATGGCAGTGTAGACGCCGGTCAGCCACAGCTCGGTGGTGTGGTCCACGGTGCCGGCCAGGCCGAGGCCAGCGATCAGCAGGATGGACCCGCCCACGAGGTAGCGCTTCCATTTGCCGGTGCGGCTGATCAGCTGGCCCGACACCACGGAACCGATGAGGTTACCGGCGATCATGGGCAGGGTCAGCAGGCCCGCTTCGGTGGGGGTGGCGCCGCGGGCCACCTGGAAGTACTGGCCCAGGAAGGTTGACGAGCCGAACATGGCCACGCCCACTGCCACCGAGGCGAGAATGGCCAGGGCAGTCGTCCGCTCGGAGATGATCTTGAGCGGAATGATGGGCTGCTCCACCTTGGATTCCACCAGCACCAGCAGCGCGAGCAGCAGGACGCCGCCACCCACCATCAGCCCTGACTGCCAGGACCACCAGTCGTAGTAGTCCGGGTTGCCGGCGAAGGATACCCAGATCAGGAGCAGGCTGACCCCTGACGTGAGGAGGATGGAGCCGAGCCAGTCGATCTTGGCCGGGCGCTTGACGTGCGGGATTTTGAGCGTGACCTGCAGCAGGATGAGGGCGACGACGGCGAGCGGCACGCAGACGAAGAACGTCCAGCGCCAGCCGAGCGGGCTGTCCACGATGAATCCGCCCAGGAGCGGCCCACCGGCCGTGCCCACGGCCATGACGCCGCCCATGTAGCCGGAGTACTTGCCGCGGTCCCGGGGCGGGATCATGGATCCGATGATGGCCTGGGCCAGCGCTGTCAGCCCGCCCATCGCCACTCCCTGGATCACGCGGGCAGTCAGCAGCAGCGGAATCGTCTCGGACAGGCCAGCCATGACGGAGCCGGCCACAAACACCACGATGCTGAGCTGGACCAACAGCTTCTTGTCGAACAGGTCAGCGAGTTTGCCCCAGATGGGGGTGGTGGCAGCGTTGGCCAGCAGGGCTGCTGTGATGACCCAGGCGAAGTCGGTCTGGGTGCCTTTGAGTTCGGACATGATGGTGGGCAGGGCATTCGCCACGATGGTGCTGCTCAGGATGGCGGTGAAGAAGGCGGCCAGTAGCCCGGTCAGGGCTTCCATGATCTGGCGGTGCGACATCGCCGGTTGCGCTTCCGGACCGGGTGCGGGTGCCAGCGGGGCCGGCGGCTGTTGGGACAGGGTGGACGATGATGCGGGGGCGGCGGCGTGGCTGGCCATAAATCTGCTCCTAGTGGTTAGTTGTACTGGGTCCGGCCGCCTTTGCCCGGGCTGAATGTTTGAGGGATTCGGTGAGTTTCCGAAGGATCTTTGCCGTGTCCTCGGCGTCCTCCTGGCTCCATTCGCGGAGGTAGTCCTGCAGCGCCGCCGTGCGCTGTTCCTCGATATGGCGCAGCTTGCCCGCACCTTCGGAGGTCAGGGCAACCAGCTGGGCCCGTCCGTCGTCGGGATCCTGCCGGCGGGTGACATAGCCCTGTTCCTCCAGCTCGGCGATATGGCGGCTGAGGACCGGGGCGCTGACGCCAAGCCGCTCGGCCAGCCGCGTGGCGCGGGTCTCCCCCTCCCCCACAAACCGGAGTACACCCTGCAGCGCCACACCGGTTTCCTGTCCGCGAAGGCTGGCTGTGGCGACGCATCGCACCGCACGCTGGAGGTCAAATATTTGGTAGACGAGGTCTGCCGCGGTATCCGGCGCAACTGACATGGGTCTGGACGCTCCTTGATTGTTTGCCTCAGGCAACTATATACCCAAAAGGTTGCTTTAGGAAACTAATCGCGCCGGACGGTCCTTTTAACCACAAAGCGCGAGCTGGCAGCTAATAGCTGCCAGCTCGCGCGGCTGTGGAAGAGGTGCTCAGTAGTCCAGGTGGGTGGGGCCGAACATTTTGAGCAGGGTCTCAACGACGACGACGTTGGGGCCGTCGGCGGCAAAACCAGCTTTGAGCGCGTCCCCCACGTCCTCCGGGGCCACCCGGGTGGCCGGCACACCGAAGGCTTCGGCCAGTTTGACGAAGTCCGGGCGCGCCAGCTCGGTGGCGGTGGCCTTGCCGAAGGCACCCACCATGTATTCGCGCAGGATGCCATAGCCGCCGTCGTCCACGATCAGCCACGTGACCGGGATGTTGTGCTGCTTGGCCGTGGCCAGTTCGGAGATCGAGTACATGGACGAACCGTCACCGGATACAGCCAGGACGCGACTTGGCTTGCCCACCGTTTCCAGGCCGACAGCGCCGCCGATCGCAGCAGGGAAACCATAGCCGAGGCCGCCGGCGCCCTGGGCGGAGTGGAACTGGCCTTGCCGGGCATCCCAGCAGCTCCAGCCCCAGTATGCGGAGATGGTCATGTCCCAGAAGGTCTGCATATCGGCCGGAACGGCTTCGCGGATGTCGGCCATAAACTTCAGTTCCTTGGCCAGGTCCTGGGACTCCAGCCGGGCCTTGACCTTGGCAAGGGACTCCTTCACCAGGTCCTCGGGCCTGACACCGTGCCAGTTGCGCGTGGCGTCGACGGGAACAACCAAGGCTTCATCGAGGGCGGCGAGCGCCTGGCCGGCGTCGGCGCGGATGCCCAGGCCGGGACGATTGGACTCGAGCACGCGGGGTTCGGCATCGATCTGGATGATCCGCCCGCGGGGTTCGAAAGTGAAGTAATTGGAGGTGACCTCGCCCAGGGAGGAGCCGATCACGATCAGGACGTCCGCGTCCTCCAGGACGTCGGTCATGTGGCGGTCCTCGATCCAGGACTGCAGCGACAGTTCGTGGTTCCACGGGAATGCCCCGTTACCGCCGGGAGTGCAGATCACCGGTGCCCGAAGCTTTTCGGCAATCGAGAGCAGGGACTTCTCGGCCCGGCCCCGACGCGTCCCGCCGCCTGCGATGATGGCGGGACGTTCCGCCGTCGACAACCACTTCACGGCTTCGCGGACCAGTTCCACGCGCGGCGGGTTGTCCGCAGCCTCCGCGAGGGCATCCTCTACCGGCGGGACCATGATGGGATCCAGCAGGACGTTCTGCGGGATTTCCAGCCAAACCGGCCCCTGCGGGGAGGAGATGGCCTCGGTCCAGGCATCCTGGATGGCCGACGGGATCCCGGAGGCATGCTGGATCAGCCGCTGGCTCTTGGTGACGTTTGCGGCCGAGGCCTTCTGGTCATCGAGCTGGTGGAGCATGCCCTTACGACGGGCACCGAGTCCTTCGAGCGGAATCTGGCTGGCCACCACCACCATTGGCACACCAGTGGCGTAAGCCTCCTGCAGCCCGGCGAGCGAGGTCAGCGCGCCCGGTCCGGTGGAAAGGAACAGCACGCCCACTTCGCCCGTGGCGCGGGAGTAGCCGTCCGCGGCGAAGGCTGAGTTGTTCTCCACGCGCGAGGAGACAAAATGCAGGTTGCCGCGGCCCATGGCGTCGAACAAGCCCAGTGCATGCTGGCCGGGAATCCCAAAGACTGTTTTGGCGCCCAGGGCTTCAAGGGTTTCGACGACGAGATCCCCGCCGTTGCGCACATCGGTACCCTTCGTGGGGGCTGCTGTGCCGGGATCGAAATCGATCATATTGGTTACTCCTTGATTCCGGCGGGGATGCTGGCCGCGAACCCGGCAGGCTGGCGGACTTCCTGGCCAAGGGCTTGGGCGGCGTAACCGTTGGCTGCCCCGAAGCGGTCACCTTCAACAGCATTGTCCGCCATCAGGGTGATGAGTTCATAGGCCACGTGGCTGGCGGCCACTCCAGTGATTTCGGCGTGGTCATAGGCAGGGGCGACCTCCACGACGTCGGCACCCACCAGGTTCATGCCGCGGAAGCCGCGGATGATCTCCAGGAGTTCGCGGCTGGTGATGCCGCCGGCCTCGGGCGTTCCGGTGCCCGGGGCGTGGGCGGGGTCCAAGACGTCGATGTCCACCGAGATGTAGAGCGGGCGGTTCCCGATCCGGTCACGGACCTTGGCCACAGTTTCCAGGACGCCCTGGTAGTAGACGTCGGCGGAGGTGACAATGCCAAACCCGAAGCGGTGGTCGTCGTCGAGGTCCTTCTTGCCGTAGAGGGGGCCGCGTGTGCCGATGTGGCTGATGGCTTCGGTATCCAGGATGCCTTCTTCAACGGCCCGGCGGAACGGGGTTCCGTGCGTGTATTCGGCGCCGAAATAGGTGTCCCAGGTGTCGAGGTGGGCGTCAAAGTGCAGCATGGCGATGGGTCCGCCGGCGCGCTCGGCCGCTGCCCGGAGCAGCGGAAGGGCGATGGTGTGGTCACCGCCGAGGGTTACCAGTTTGCTGCCGGCCGAGGTGAGGTCCAGGGCGTTCTGCTGGATGGTTTCGATGGCTTCATTGATGTTGAACGGGTTGACCGCCATGTCGCCGGCGTCAGCCACCTGGATGTTTTCGAACGGGCTGACGTCCCACGCGGGGTTGTACGGACGGAGCAGGCGGCTGGCCTCACGGATGTGGTTAGAGCCGAAACGGGCACCCGGACGGTAGGAAACGCCGGAGTCGAAGGGCACGCCCACCACCGTCACGTCAGCCTTCGCCACCTGGTCCAGGCGCGGCAGTCGGGCATAGGTGGCAGCGCCCGCATAACGCGGGATGCGGGATGAATCGATCGGGCCAAGGTTGCCGTTGGCTTCGATGCGCAGCTCTTTCACAGTGAGCCTCTCCTTCGAGGATTGGTCGGCGGGTGTGACAGCCATCATACCTTGAAGTTTCCTTATGCGCATCAAGTGTTTACAAGCGGCCCGGGGGCGCAGGTGTCACGGGCGCTCCTGCCCAGTTACTGTCCCGGTCCACGGCCGGCGCCCATCTCGCGCCGCGGGATCCCGGGAACATCCCCTGCCAGGAGGCGACGTTGGCGGAAGTAACTGGGCAGGAACGCACAGCAAGTGGCGTGCGTTGCCCACATAGGGCCTGCTTCCTCTGTCAGATCCGGCTCCGGCAGCCTGCAATGGGCTCCATGGATATCTTCGAATACCTTGTACAGGCCGGCGGGGTTGCCCGCACCGCCCAACTCCTCAGCGCCGGATTCTCCAGACGGGACTTAGGGCGCCTGACCGGGCTGGGTGCCATGCAACCCAGGCGGGGAGTTTTCCTCGCACCTAACTGCGACGCGGACCTCGCCGCCGCAATCCACCATAACGGCCGGCTGACCTGCGCCAGCGCAGCCGCACGCCACGGGTTATGGCTCCGGAACCCTCCGTTCCGGCTGCACCTGGCCTGCAACCACGGCCATGGCAAAGGCTTCGTCCGGCACCGGACGGTGCGATTCGAGGGCCACCCGGAACTGCCGGTGGCGGCGGTGGAAGACGTGGTCCTGCACGCACTTGGGTGCCTGGCGCCGCCGTCGTCCACGGCCATCGCGACATCGGCGGTCCGGCTGCACGGCGTACCAATGGAGCTACTCAGGGCCGAGGTACGCGGTGACCGCTCGGGGCCCATTCGACGCGCGCTGCAGGAGCTTGACCTGCGGGCAGAATCGATAGTGGAAGTCGACGCACAGCATCTCTTTCGGAGCAATGGGATCGATTTCGAGGCCCAGGTGCCGCTGCCCGGCATCGGGCGGGTGGATTTCCTGCTGGGCGGTTTCCTG
Source organism: Pseudarthrobacter sp. NPDC055928 (assembly GCF_042270935.1). Taxonomy (NCBI): domain Bacteria; kingdom Bacillati; phylum Actinomycetota; class Actinomycetes; order Micrococcales; family Micrococcaceae; genus Pseudarthrobacter; species Pseudarthrobacter sp. NPDC055928. Next base: position 96,900 of record NZ_JBHJZH010000008.1, on the reverse strand, counting down.
ATCGTGGAAATCGACGGATTCGCCTTTCATTCAAAGCGCGCGGACATGCTCAGGGACCGCCACAGGAACAACACCTCAACGGTCAAGGGCTTCGCTGTCCTCCGCTACATGCCCGAACACATCTGGTTCAACCCGGAGCAGGTGGTGGCGGAAATCAGGGCGGTGCTCGATGCCAGGAACGCCTCGGCCAGGTAAGGCGAGCGCTCCTTCCCAGTTACTCCGGGCCAGATCGCTGTGCCTGGGCGGCAGCCCGCGCCCGCACAGGGCACGCCCGCGGAAGCCCGGCCACAAACCGGGCAGGAACGCACAACTCCAGCCGAAAAGCGCGCGCTACCGACTGGCGGCGGGGACCAGCACCCAGAGGACCTCAACGGCCTCGCCGGTGGGGTTGATCCAGGTGTGGGGTTCGCGTCCGGGGAACGTGACGGTGTCCCCGGTGCTGAGCTCGTATTCTTCGTTGGTGAGGATCAGCTTGATGCTGCCCTTGATAACGTGCAGCACATCTACGTCGCAGTCCACGGCGTAGAGCTCGGACTCACCGCGGCCATGGGGCTCGATAACAGCCTGGATAATCTGGATCCGCCGCTCCGAGCGGGCCGTCAGCAGCCGCTCGACGATCCCTTCGCCACCCAGTGAAATTCGGGGCCCGTCGTTGCGCTTGGTCAGGTGGGTTTCGGGAGCGGCGAACAGGTCCCCAATGGAAATGGACAACACCTGGCAGAGGGTCACCAGCGAAGCGACAGAGGGCGATGTGAGGTCCCGCTCCACACGGCTCAGGAAGCCCTTGGTCAGCCCGGTGGCGTCGGCAACCTGCTCGATGGTGAGTCGCTGGGACTGCCGGGCAGCCCGGATACGGGACCCGATGGCAACCGGAACGTTGCTCGGTTCTACTGGCAGTGCCTTCATGTGCAGACCTTTCATGGCCGGCAACCCCGGCCCCATCTCTGGAGCAATCCTAATGGCCACGTACCCATGTGACGCCGCTACGCCACAGCCAGGCGACGTTGCGGCGGGCCCTTGACTGTTACCACGGTCACAGCCTACTCTTTTAGGCAACAAGTGTTGTCTCCTATGCAATATTGCAGACAGACAACATCCGAGGATTCCCCTCATCCCCACCTCGTAAGAGCAGCGGAACACCGGCCTCCCCAGCAGCGCCGCCGGGTTCGAGCCACGCTGCAGATCAGCTCCAAGGAGCCCCAACATGGACGCTAACTTCGTCAACATCGCCATTGTGGTGGTGTACCTCATCGCAATGCTTGCCTTCGGCTGGTGGGGTAAGTCCCGCACCAAGAACAACAGCGACTTCCTCGTGGCCGGCCGCCGGCTCGGCCCGTTCCTCTACACAGGCACCATGGCCGCCGTTGTCCTGGGCGGCGCCTCCACCGTCGGCGGCGTTGGCCTCGGCTACAAGTTCGGCATCTCCGGCATGTGGCTGGTGGTGGCCATCGGCGCCGGCGTGCTGCTACTGAGCCTCCTCTTCGCCGGTACTATCCAGAAGCTCAAGATCTACACGGTCTCCCAGATGCTCACCCTTCGCTATGGAAGCAAGGCAACGCAGACCTCGGGCATTGTCATGCTGGCGTACACACTGATGCTGTGCGCGACCTCCACCAGCGCTTACGCCACCATCTTCGTGGTCCTCTTCGGCTGGGACCGCTGGCTCGCCATCGCCATCGGCGGAGCGATCGTGCTGGTCTACTCAACCATCGGCGGCATGTGGTCCATCACCCTGGCGGACCAGGTGCAGTTCGTCATCAAAACCGTGGGCATCTTCGCCCTGATGCTTCCCTTCACCCTCAATGCAGCGGGCGGCCTCGACGGCATCCGCAGCCGTGTGGATGAAAGCTTCTTCCAGATGGATGGCATCGGCGTGCAGACCATCATCACCTACTTCGTCGTCTACACCCTGGGCCTGCTGATCGGCCAGGATATCTGGCAGCGCGTGTTCACCGCCAAGACCCCGGGCGTAGCTCGCTGGGGCGGCGCCACCGCCGGCATCTACTGCATCCTCTACGGTGTTGCCGGCGCCCTGATCGGCATGGCTGCCAGCGTGGCCCTCTCCGGGATCGACATTGCGGCCAAAGACGACGTCTACGCCGAGGTTGCCCAGACAATCCTCCCTGTTGGTATCGGCGGACTGGTACTTGCCGCAGCTGTGGCCGCCATGATGTCCACCGCTTCCGGCGCCCTGATCGCCGCAGCCACGGTTGCCCGCGCCGACGTCCTGCCGTTCGTTGCCAGCTGGTTCGGCAAGGACATCAACACCGACGACACCGACAACCCAGAGCACGACGTCAAGGCCAACCGCATGTGGGTCCTCTCGCTCGGCATCGTGGCCATCCTGATCGCGATCATCACCAAGGACGTCGTGGCCGCCCTGACAATCGCCTACGACATCCTCGTGGGCGGGCTCCTGGTCGCCATCCTGGGCGGCCTGGTGTGGAAGCGCGGAACCGGCCTGGCTGCCGCGGCCTCCATGGCGGTGGGTTCGGTTGTCACGCTGGGCACCATGATCGTGCTGGAGGTCAACGCCAAGGCCCCGCTGGACGGCGTCTTCGCCAACGAACCGATCTACTTCGGCCTCATCAGCTCAGCCGTGGTTTATGTGGCGGTCTCGCTGCTCACCAAGCCCACGGACCCGCAGGTCATGCGGAATTGGGCGCGGCGCGTAGCCGGCAAGGAAAACGAAGTTCCTGTCACCGTGACTGCGCCGTAAGGATTTCGACAGGGCTCGAACCACCCCAGGGACAGATTCGAGCAGCACAAAGCACGACGGCGGCGCCTCCTTTCGCTCATCAGCGAACCGGAGGCGCCGCCGTCGTCCGTCCTACTCAGGTTCTGGTTCGCGGAACTCCTCGGGGTCCAGCGGAACCACGCGCTCCTCGGCGTCAACTTCGACCGGAGGGGTCGGAATGACTACGTCTTCAGCGTCCAGGAACTCGTCCTCTGCATCCCAGTCGTTCGCGTCAACCGGCGCATCCTCGGCGTAGTCATAAGCGGGGTCGGCTTCTACGGCATCAAGGTGCGGCATGTCCGGGTGCTGTCCGGTGGTGTTCATTGTGCAACCTCCGTTTGTTCGCCACTGACGTGCTCTTTCGGCTGGGCGCTGGCGGGCGCCACACCTTCATCACAGCACCGCCGGTGGCCCCGGTCAAGGGTCCGCAGACAGGAGTGCAAAAGCCACCCGGAGCCGGGGATTTTGAGGGTACCCGAAACCCCGAAGTGAGGTTGGCCAGCCGAAAATCCGCGAAATTCCGCGGTAAGCTGGGCCTTGCAATGGGGCCGAACCATGCCCCATCAAGCTCAGGAGCTTCTGTGTCTCAGCACGCCAGTCCCGGCCAACACCGCGCCGCCCGGGATTCTGCCCAGCCCGTTCCGGCGCCCTCGGATTCTGTTCCGTCGAATTCTGCCCAGACTGATCGCCGCCCGGCAGGCCAGCCGACAAATGCCGAGCCCACTCCTGCGGACATCCGGCGCTGGCGCCAATACCTGGCCGATGAACGCGCCGAGGCCGCTGTCTACCGGGACCTCGCGCAGAACCGGCTGGGCGAGGAGCGAGACATCCTTCTCGCCCTTGCAGAAGCCGAAGGCCGGCACGAGGCCCACTGGCTCCGGCTCCTGGGCGATCACGCCGGGAAGTCCCGCCAAGCGTCGCTGCGCAGCCAGCTGCTGGGCTTCCTGGCCCGCCACTTCGGCTCGGTCTTTGTCCTCGCGCTGGCCCAGCGCGCCGAAGGTCGCTCCCCGTACGCCAAGGACCCGTCCGCCACGCCCGCCATGGCCGCCGACGAACAGATCCATGAGGAAGTAGTGCGCGGCCTGGCAACACGGGGCCGCAACCGGCTCGCCGGAACATTCCGCGCCGCCGTGTTCGGAGCCAACGACGGCCTGGTCAGCAATCTATCCCTGGTTATGGGCATGGCAGCGTCCGGCGTGGCCAGCAGCGTAGTACTCCTGAGTGGTATTGCCGGGCTCTTGGCCGGCGCACTGTCGATGGGCGCCGGCGAATTCGTCTCCGTCCGCTCGCAGCGTGAACTCCTCGCGGCCACACGGCCCACCCAGGTCACCCTGGCGGCGGCCCCCAAGCTGGACATCGAACATAACGAGCTGCTGCTCGTGTACCTGGCACGCGGCATGTCCCACGAAGCAGCCGAACACCGCGTGGCCGAACGCATGGGGCTCCTCTCCTGCGACTGCGATCCCAGCCTGTCCCTCCAGCCTGAACTCCCTGAAACTGAGGACCAGCACGAAGCCGTAGGCACCGCCTGGGGCGCATCACTGTCCAGCTTCTGCTTCTTTGCCTCCGGTGCCATCGTGCCCATCCTTCCCTTCCTGTTCGGCATGACAGGCGTGGCCGCGCTGGTGGTGGCCGGAGTCCTGGTGGGTGTGGCACTGCTGATGACTGGCGGCGTCGTTGGCCTGCTTTCAGGCACGTCGCCGCTGACTCGCGGGCTGCGGCAGCTGGCCATCGGCCTGGGCGCCGCGGCCGTCACGTATGTGCTTGGCTTGGCCTTCGGCACCGTGGTGGGTTGATGGACAGCGTTCCACCGGACCGCCCGCACAGCAGCGGGAGGCGTTCTGCGGGGCGTTCCATGCGGAACGCCCTGCTGGGTATTACCGCCGGCACCACGGCACTGGTGGTCGGCGGAGTCTTTTACGGCGGCCCACGCGTTGGTGAACTACTGGATGTTCGGCTCGGGCCCGGAGCCGTTCAGCCGGGCGAATCGGGTGGCGTCCGGCCCGCTGCCGAGGGTCGGCCCGAGGCTCCCCCGCCCGGGCTCGAGGAGGAGGACGCGCCGCTGGGAAGGCCCGAGCCGCCCCCGTACGCGAGCAGTTCCTACCAATTCCTGGCCACCAACGACGACGGCACACCGGTGGGATATTCGCCGTGCCGGCCGCTGCACTACGTGGTGAACGCGGACCTGGTCCCGGCCGGCGCGCAGGCCCTTATCCCGGAAGCAATCGACACCATGTCGCGGGCCACCGGGATCCGGTTCATTTACGACGGCGCCACCACCGAAGAGCCTTCTGCCAAGCGCGCTCCGTACCAGCCGGATTCGTACGGTGACCGCTGGGCGCCGCTGCTGGTCTCCTGGACCACTCCCGAGGTGGCTCCCCAGCTCAAGGGTAAAGTGATCGGCACCGGGGGAAGCACCCACTTCAGCTACGAGAACGGTCCCAAGACCTTCGTCACTGGCAGCCTGGAGCTGGACGCCCCGCAGATTGCTAAGAGCTGGAGCAGCCCGACGGGGAGCTGTACGCCACGGCCGTCATCCTGCACGAGCTCAGCCATGTGATGGGACTCGAACACGTGGATGACCACCGGCAGCTGATGTTTCCGGAAATCGGCACCCCGGAAGGCCTTGCCGCGGGCGATCTCAACGGCCTGTACAAACTGGCCGGCGCCCTGTGCCGTAAGGATCTCTAGACCCGGCAATCTCCGCCGTCCCCGGACCTGGCGCCGAAGCTACCCGCCGATCACGGCGAGCGCCTCGTCAACGGTGTCGACCAGGAAGATCCGGTCCGCCATGGCCCGCCCGGCTGCCAGCCTCTGGAGCATCGGCCAGGCAGGGTATTCGTGCTGCCAGTAACGGCTGCCCACCAGGACCATCGGCGTCACGGCCTCACGGGCGCTGTAATAGTTCTCGCACGCGTCCTGGAACATTTCCTGGACAGTTCCGGCTGCTCCCGGCAGGAAGATAATGCCGCCGTTGCAGACTTCGAGCAGGATCGCCTCGCGTACGGCGTTGGCGAAGTATTTGGCAATGTGCGTGGCAAAGTAGTTCGGCGGCTCATGCCCGTAGAACCAGGTGGGGATACCCAGCGACGGCGTTCCCGCCGGAAAACGTGCGACGACGGCGGCCGCCGCGCGCACCCACGCGGACACCGAGGGACGGAAGCCAGGGACGGCCCCCAGTGAAACCAGGGCCGCCTCGAACTCATCTTCGGGGATCCCGCTGAGGTAGGCGCCCAGGTTGGCGGCCTCCATGGCCCCTGGACCGCCTCCGGTGGCTACCAGCTTCCCGCTTCCAGCCAACAGCCGGCCCAACGAGGCAGCCTGCGCGAACTCCGGAGTACCTCGCTGGACATTATGGCCTCCCATCACGCCCACCACGGTCAGCCCGGCTACGGCATCGGAGCGGACCAGTTCGTCCAGGGCGTCACCGATGGCGTGGTCATGCAGGGCCGAAGCCAGGGTGGCGTCCAGGCGGTGCCGCTGCCCGGGCCGGATGCTCCACTGGTAGACGAGGGCGTCGGGCAGTTCTTCATAGGGGGCGTGGTCCAGCCCGGCATAAAGCTCCTGAGGGGTGTAGAGCCTCGCCCGGTAGGGGTCGAAGGGCACACCAACAAGCTTGGGGAAAATCAGCGCGCCACGGCGCCGCAGGCCGTCCTCAACACCCTCGTCAAACGTGCACCCAAGGAAGATAGCGCCTTCCACATCAAGGGTCTCCAGCGCTGCCCTCCGGCCGCGCAGGTCCAAAGACTGGGCGTGCCAGCCGTGCATGGCCACAGCTCCGGCCGCCACCAGCCGGTCGAAGCTGGCAAGACTCTCGACTTCGAGGGTCCGCGGGCTGGGGTGCACGCTGCCGGAGGGGTTCATGCCGGCGGCCTGGTTCGAGACCCCGGCTGTGCCCGGTATCGGTTGTTCATCTCCCCAGCCTAGTCAGGCCTCCACGGCGGGCCGGGACGGCTTCTTTGCCGCCTGCCAACGCCCTGTTATTATCAACAATAAAGGCAGTATGTCCTATCAAGCGGACATAGGCAGGACAAAGGGGAGTTGCTTCGCAGCAACCCTAGCGGCGCGAAGGATGCATCTCAATGGCGAATCAACTAAACCTCAGCATCGACCGCTCTTCGCCGGTGCCCCTCTACCACCAAGTGGTGCAGGGCATCGAGGCCGCCATCCATACGGGCCTGCTTCCGCCTGGCAGCCGGCTGGACAACGAGATCGACCTTGCAGCGCAGCTCAACCTCTCCCGGCCAACCATGCGCAAAGCCATGGATGAACTGGTGCGCTCCGGCCTGCTGGTGCGTAAGCGCGGCGTAGGTACCCAAGTGGTTTCCAGCCAGGTACGGAGGCCACTGGAACTCTCCAGCCTCTTTGACGATCTAAGCAACAACGGCGCAAAACCCACCACCGACGTACTGACCTTCAGCCATGACGAGGCCGACGACGCTACGCGCGAGGCGCTCCATCTCCCCCCAGGCGCCACGGTGTACCACTTCACCCGGTTGCGGAAAGTGGCCGGGAAACCGCTGGCCCTGATGGAAAACTGGGTCCGCGACGACATCACCCCCCTGACCGAGGAACTCCTGGCCAGCCAGGGCCTGTACTCCGTCCTGCGGAACGGCGGAGTGAATTTCCGGCTCGCCACGCAGCGGATCGGCGCCGTGGTGGCCAACGAGTACCAGGCCACGCAGCTCGACGCGGCTCCAGGCTCGGCCCTGGTCACCATGGAGCGGACCGCCGTGGACGATACAGGCCGCAATGTGGAGACCGGACACCACGTGTACCGGGCGGATTCGTACAGCTTTGAAATGACACTCGTACAGCGATAGCGCAAGGAATACTTATCTATGACTAACTGGGTCTACCCTCTTGGCAGCGCCGCCGACGGCGGTTGGGACGTCTCGCTCGGAACTTCTGATTCACCCCTGGCAGTGGAGGGCTGGGCCCACACAGGGCTGAAAGTCGCGACCCTCGCGGCCGGTGCCGCCCTCAAACTCCCGGCTGCCGGAGAGGAGCGGATAGTGATTCCGCTCAACGGTTCCTTCACGGTCACGGTCGACGGTGAAGACTATGTGCTGCAGGGGCGCGCTTCCGTGTTCCACGGCCCCAGCGATGTCCTGTATTCGGGAACTGGCCGCGCCGTCACCGTCAGCTCCGACAACGGCGGCAGGTTCGCCGTTGCAACGGCCCCGGCCAAAGCCTCCTATCCCACCCGCCTGGTCACCGGGGCGGAGACACCCGTCGAGCTGCGCGGAGCGGGCAACTGCTCCCGCCAGGTTCACAACTTCGGCACGCCGGCAGCCCTTGAGGCCGACCGGTTTATAGTGTGCGAGGTGCTCACCCCGGCCGGAAACTGGTCTTCCTACCCGCCCCACAAACACGATGAGGAAAAGGACGGCGAGACGAACCTCGAGGAGATCTACTACTTCGAAACGCAGGTGGCCGCCGGCTCCGCGGCGCCTGCCGACGCTGATGCCATCGGTTATCAGCGGGTTTATGCCTCGGACGAGCGGCCCATCGATGTCTCGGCGGAGGTCCGCACGGGCGACGTTGTGCTGGTGCCCTACGGCTGGCACGGCCCCGCGATGGCGGCCCCCGGCTACGACCTGTACTACCTGAACGTGATGGCCGGCCCTGGCCCCGTCCGTGAATGGCTCATCAGTGACGACCCGCATCATGGCTGGGTGCGCCAGAGCTGGGACGGCGTGGACATCGATCCACGGCTGCCTTTCACAGCTTAGGGATCAACAAAAATGCCCCTCCGGAACAGATTCCGGAGGGGCATTTTGCGTCGCAGCTGCACGCTCACCTGGCTACGCTGATAGCCACCTTCACCGCAACGCCAGTGGCGAGGGACTCCTGGGCAGCGTCCGCCACCCGGGACGCCGCCACCGCGTCCTCCGGTGTGCAGGGGTTGTCCCGCCGGCCCAGGGTGAGTTCCACAAAGGCCGCCATTTCGTCGCGGTAGGCCGCATCGAACCTCTCGGCAAAGGTCCGGTGCGGCTCACCTGCAGGAAATCCAATGCCGGGTTCCGCCGAGGCCAACGCGGTTTTGTCATCCAGCCCCACCATCAGCGACCGCAGGGACCCTTGGATTTCCAGGCGGACATCATGGCCCGCCCCGTTGTAGCGGGTGGCGGAGACTGTACCCACAGTCCCGTCGTCGAACGTCAACAGCGCGAGCGCGGTGTCCACATCCCCCACGGCGCCGATGGCCGGGTCCCCGTTGTTGGAGCCCTTCGCATATACCTCAACGATTTCGCGGCCCGTCAGCCACCGGAGGATATCAAAATCGTGGACCGAGCAGTCCCGGAACAGGCCGCCGGAGCTGGCCAGGAATTCCACCGGTGGCGGCGCCATGTCGCACGTGACTGCCCGCAGCGAGTGGATCCAGCCCAGCTCGCCGGCCTGGTAGGCGCGCCGGGCCTCAAGATAGCCGGCATCGAAGCGGCGCTGGTGGCCGATCTGGACCACGCCGTGCCGGTCCCTGATGTAGTCCAGTACCGGGAGCGCATCCGCCACGTTCATGGCCACCGGCTTTTCGCAGAAGACCGGGATTCCGGCGTCTACCCCCGCCTTGATCAGCTCGGGGTGGGTACCCGTCCCGGTGGCCACCACCAGGCCGTCCAGCCCGGAGGCAAGCAGCGCTTCCACTGACGGGAAGAACTCCGCGCCCAGACCGCCCGCGACGTTCCTGGCGTGCTCTGCGGCGACGTCGGTCAGCCGCAGCCGGACGTTGATGCCCTCCGGATTGAGCACCCCGTTCAGTGCGGCGATGTTGTTCGCGTGCATCACACCGATCCGGCCCACTCCCACAAGGCCCAGAACGACGTCTTTCATAGTTTTTCCGCCGAATAAACGTTGAAGGCAGCCCGGAACGCGTCCAGGGCCGCGTCGCTGTCGCTCTGCGCCCAGGCTTCCATGCCCACCGTGCCGTCATAACCGACCTCGGCGAGCGCCCTGGCGACGGCCGCGTAGTTGATTTCCCCTGTCCCGGGTTCGCAGCGCCCCGGGACGTCGGCCACCTGGATCTCGCCGATGAAGGGCAGGGCCGTCCGCACCAGCTCAATGAGGTTCCCCTCCCCGAGTTGGGCGTGGTAAAGGTCCAGCATCAGCTTGGCGTGGGAGTGCCCGGCGGCCTCAACGAGTGCCAGCGTGTCCTTGGCGCGTGCCAGCGGGATGCCGGGGTGGTCAAGGATGGTGTTGAGGTTCTCTAGGCAGAACGTCACGCCGTATTTTTCGCCCAGCTTGCCGAGGCGTTCCAGGGTCCGGGCACCGGTGCTCCACATCCGGCCGGTGGAACGGTATGCAGGGCGGGCCGCGTGGCCGTCGATGAGTTCTGCCGGGTGCACCACCATGCGGCTGACGCCGAGTTCCAGGGCGGTGGGGATCAGCGATTCCGCCGTGCGCACCACGTCATCGGCAGTGTCGGGGTCCACCACGCTGCCGGAGGTGTACCCCGTCATGGAGGAAAACACGGCACCGGTGGCCTTGAGCGCGCTGATATCCTTGGTCCGCGAATCCCACAGCTCCACATCGAAGCCGGACTCGTGGATCCGGCGGACGCGTTCCACAAACGGAAGGTCCGTAAAGACCATCTCAGCGCAGACTGCAAGGCGCATCAGACGGCCGCCGTCTGGTCGACCGAGACCGGGGCGCCGCTCTTGACCGATTCGATGCACGCCAGTGCCATGGCCAGCGCACGGCGGGCATCTGCGCCATCCGGGGTGACCGTAGAGCCGGACGACGAGGGCGGCATGCCGTCGAGCCGGGCACGCACCGCATCGGCGAAGTCGGCGAGTTCGTCCGTGTAGGCCTGGCGGAAAAGCTCAACATTGAGCCTCGGAGTGTCCGCGGAGAGCCCCTCCGCCGTGTAGCGCCGGGCCGCTGTTTCCGTGACGCGGCCGGCCTGGACCATGCCCTTGGAGCCGAAGACCTCGCCGCGGATGTCGTACCCATACAGCGCGCTGAAGTTTGCCTCGGCGACGGCCACCGCACCGTTGCTGTAGCGGATGGTCACCACTGCTGTGTCCAGGAAACCCGCGTCGCGCAGGTCAGGCTCTACGAGCGCGTCCGCCACGGCGTAGACCTCCACGGGCTCGGCACCTTCGTTGAACCAGTTGAGGGTGTCGAAGTCGTGGATGAGGGTCTCCAGGAAGATGGTCCAGGCCGGGACCTTGGCAGCGTTGGGGATGCTTCCGTTCCCTGGATCGCGGGTAAGTGAGCGCAGGAGCTGCGGTGTTCCGGCGATGCCGGCGACCAGATCCTTCTTGGCGGCCCGAAAGTCATCCGCGTACCGCCGGTTGAAGCCCACCTGGAAGTGCACGCCGGCTTCTTCCACTGCTGCGAGGGCGGCGTCGAGCTCATCGAGCCCCTGACCGGCCGGTTTCTCGCAGAAGACGTGCTTTCCGGCGGCAGCGGCCTGGGCGATCAGTGACGAGTGGAAGCGTGCGGGACTGGCGATCACCACAGCATGGATCTCCGGGTCCGCCAGGATGTCTGCTGCGTTGGCCGTCACCTGTGTGGTGCCCAGCGCGCGGGCGAGGGTCTGCGCGGATTCCAGATTAGGGTCCGCAATGGCCGCCAGGACGGCGCCGGGGACGCGGCGGGCGATGCTTTCGGCATGGAATGCCCCCATCCAGCCGGAGCCGATGAGTCCGATCCGTGCGGGTGCCTGGACTGGAGCGGGGTTGTGGGTGAGATAGGCCATGGGCTGGTCCTTTCGCTGGTCATAACGTGGGGGTGGATCAGTGCCGGAGGGTGTTTCCGGAGTGAGTGGTCTCGCCGGGGATCACGGCGACGCCGCAATGCCAGCTTCGCCGGGGAACACCACGCCAAGCTGCCGGCGGATCTCGTCGGCCACTTCCAGGGTGCGGATAGAGGCTGCGAGGGTCCGCTGGCCGGATTGCGTGCTGCCTGCGGCAATGGCGCGCGGCCGCGTGGTGGCCCGTGTGCGGTGTGCAGACGTAAACGATATCGATGTCCGGGGCGGCGGCCAGTTCCTCATAGCTGCCGTAGGCCGCAGCCACGTCGTACGTTTCCGCGAAGGCCTTGGCACGGCTCAGCGAACGGGATCCGACAGCCGCGATCACCTGCCCGGTGTTCGTCTGGATGGATTCGGTGAAGCGTTCGGCAATCCAGCCCGGGCCCACGATGCCCCACCGCAGTACGGGGGCAGCCCGGGATCCGGGCACCCGGGACTGCGGGAGGGTTGCAGCGCTCATGCGTAGCTCACTTTCGTAGATGCGCCGTCGCTTTGCAGCGACTGGATCATGGCTTGGGCAACAACAGAGGCGTTGAGTCCGTCCTGCGCGCCGGCGAGGGTGGGCTTCTCTCCTGCGGCGAGCGCGGAAATCCAGGCCTGCAGCTGCAGCCGGTACGCGTCGGCGAACCTGGGGCGCCAGTCCGCTGGGATCTGCGCCTGCCTGGTTCCCTGCTGCTCAAAGCCCAGCAGCGCCGAATCCTGCAGGGCAGTGGTGCCACGCTCGGAAACGACCTCGCAGCGGGTGGTGTAGCCGTACTGCGCATTCAGGTACAGCTCCAGGGTGGTGAGGGTCCCATCAGCGGTGCGGAGCGTCATGAACGCGGGATCCCGCAGTCCGGCCCCGGCGTTTCGAGTACTTTTTCCGGCCTGCCACGACACTTCCGTGATGGGAGAGTCCAGCAGCCAGGGGATGATGTCCAGCTCGTGGATGGCTGAATTGGTGATGGCCGATTCTGAGGTTGCACCGGGAGCCGCAGAGGCATTACGGCTGATGCAATGGACCATCAGGGGCTCGCCCTGCGCCCGGTCCTGCACGGCCTGCCGCAGTGCGACGTAGCCCGGGTCGAAGCGCCGCATGAAGCCCAGCGAGAGCAGGGACGCTCCCGTTGCAGCAACCATGTCGGCATCGGCGGCCACCACCTCCAGGCTTTCCAGGACAGTAGGGGCCAGCGGCTTTTCGCACAGGACCGGCATCATCGCTTCGAAGCACTGCAGGACCAATCCGGCGTGCGTGGCATCGTGCGAAGCAACCACGACGGCGTCCACGTCGCTGGAGTTGATCAGCTCCGCAGGGTCAGTGGTGATGCGTGCGGACGGCGGCGCTGCCGCGGCGGCTCGGTCGGCGTCGAGATCTGCCACAAAGGTGACTTCGGCACCCCCGATGGTGGTAGAGAGGTTCCTGATGTGGTCCGCGCCCATGATTCCGGCGCCGATGACGCCTACCCGGATCGGCATGGTGTTCCCTTCGTGTGTGTTCGTGTGTGCGTGGTCCCGGGCCGGTGCGCACAGGCATGGCGGGGTCCTCTGGAGGGATATCCGGAGCACCCCGCCGGGTGCTGCCGCTAGGCGTGCTTTGGGGCGCCGGCCTTGGCTGTGTCCGTGACTTCGGCGACTTCGGCCTGTACCTCCTTGACGACGTCTCCGTGCCCGCCGAGTTGTTCGAGTTCGTGGGCGAGTTCGGCGAGTTCGGCGCCTCCGGCCATCTGGGCAGTGAGTTCGTCGAGGGTGATGTCTTTTTTGTCGTAGTAGCCGATCGATTTGCCACGCTTGAGCAGCAGGAACCGGTCCCCGACGGGGAAGGCGTGGTGCGGGTTGTGGGTGATGAAGATGACGCCGAGTCCGCGGTCGCGGGCCTGCAGGATGTAGCGCAGGACCACGCCGGACTGCTTCACGCCCAGGGCCGCCGTCGGTTCGTCCAGGATCAGGACCTTGGCACCGAAGTACACGGCGCGGGCGATCGCGACGCACTGGCGTTCACCGCCGGAGAGCTGGCCGATGGGCTGCTCGACGTCGCGCAGGTCGATGCCCATTTCGGCGAGTTCCTTGAGCGTGATCGCTTTCATCTTCTCGACGTCCATGCTCTTGAACGGCCCCCAGCCCGAGGTCAGTTCCGAGCCGAGGAAGAAGTTCCGCCAGATCGGCATCAGCGGCACCACCGCGAGGTCCTGGTAGACGGTGGCGATGCCGGCGTCCAAGGCGTCCCTGGGGGAACTGAATTTGCGTTCCTCGCCCATGATGTTCAGGACCCCGGCGTCGTGCTGGTGCAGGCCGGCGATGATCTTGATCAGGGTGGACTTGCCCGCGCCGTTGTCACCCAGGACACAGGTGACGCGGCCGTTGTCCACGGCCATCGTCACATCGGACAAGGCGATGATGTTGCCGTAGTGCTTGCCCACCCCGTCCAGGGAGAGCAGGTGCACCGGGGTGTGCGTGAGCGGGTCCCGTTCATTCTGGAGCAGGGTTTGCTGGTCAATCTGGTTGGCATTCATTCCCGGCCCCTTTACTTGAGTTCCGCGCGGCGTTTAACGATGAGGTTGACGATGGTGGCCAGCAGCAGCATCAGGCCCAGGAAGAACTTGAACCAGTCCGGATTCCACTGGGCATAAACGATGCCCTTGTTGGCCATGCCAAAGATGAACGCGCCGATCGCCCCGCCCACAGCCGAGCCGTAGCCGCCGGTCAGCAGGCACCCGCCGATCACCGCGGCGATAATGTAGAGGAATTCGTTGCCCACGCCCTCACCGGACTGCACGGTATCGAACGCGAATAAGTTGTGCATTCCCAGCACCCAGCCGCAGAACCCCACGCCCATGAACAAACCGATCTTGGTCGCCTTGACCGGGACACCCACGGCGCGGGCCGCGTTCTCATCCCCGCCAACGGCGAAGATCCAGTTCCCCACGCGGGTCCGCATCAGCACCCACGTAGCTACCGCGACCAACGCGATCCAGATGAACACCGTGATCTTCACATCAACCCCGGCGATGGTCACGGAGGACGCGAACACGGCCCGGGCAGAGGCGAAACCATCCATCGTGGAGATCGAGGGTGAGGACACGGACCCGCCGATCAAACGGGTGAGGCCCAGGTTCAGGCCCGTCAGCATCAGGAACGTCGCAAGGGTCACGATGAAGCTCGGCAGTTTGGTCTTCATCAGGATCCAGCCGTTGATGTAACCGATGCCCACCGAGACCACGAGGGCCAAGCCAACACCGACCCACACGTTGGTGCTGAAGTACCAGCTGAACATCGACGCCGTCAGCGCCGAGGAGATCACCGCCACGCCGGTGGAAAGGTCAAACTCCCCGCCGATCATCAGCAGCGACACCCCCACCGCCATGATCCCGATCGTGGAACTGCCATAAAGAATGGTCGCCAGGGCATTGGGCTGCGTAAAGGTAGAGGACACCAACGCGAAAAAGATAAAGAGGACGATCGCGCCCACGAGGGCACCGACCTCAGGCCGGCCCAACAGCTTCTGGAACGCACTGCGCGTGGCCACACGTTCGTCGGACACTGCCGACTTTGTGGTTGTTTTTGTCTGGGTAATGGTCATGAGAACTCTCCTTGCTGCCGGGCCGGCGTTCACCGGCCCGGCCAGCGGGCTGTTAGCGGATACCCTGTTCGGCGAACTTCAGGACATCAGCGGCGTTGGACTGGTCGACGATGGCCGGGCCCGTCAGGACCGACTGCCCGCCGCCGAGCTTGAATCCGCCCCGCTTGTTCTGCCACAGCGCGTCCACTGCACCGTAGCCCTGCAGCCATGGCTGCTGGTCCACCGTGAACAGCACACTGCCGTCGGAAACTTTTTGGGCCAATTCCTTGTTCAGGTCGAAGCTGGCAACCTTGGCCGAGCTTCCGGCGGTAGCCACAGACTTCAGGAGCGTCAGGGTAATGGGAGCACCCAGGCCGATGATGACATCAGCATCCTTGGATGCCTGCAGCTTCGCGGTTGCCGTCGATTCAACGGACGTCATGTCCGCTCCGTTGACGTAAAGAATTTCCGTGCCGGGAACTTTGGCCTTCACGCCGGCGCACCGGGCTTCGAGGCCCACGTGGCCCTGCGCCTGAATGACACATACCGGGTGCTTGTAACCACCCTCTGCAAGCCTTGTGCCCACTGCCTGGCCGGCAAGCTGCTCGTTGGAGCCGAAGTGGGTGAACGCTCCCAGCTGCGCGGAGGCCGATTCGCCGGCGTTGAAGCTGACAATCGGAATGCCTGCATCAGTGGCTTTCTTCAGCGCCTCCTTTAAGGCGTCGGGCGTGGCCAGGGTAACCGCAATGCCGTCCACCTTCTGGTCAATGGCCTGCTCGATCAGCTGTGCCTGCCGTCCGGCCTCCGGATCGGAGGTGTAAAGCAGTTCAACGTTGTCCTTCGCGGCTGCCTCCTCGGCACCCTTGCGGACCGTGTCCCAGAATGTGTCGCCCGCGGGAGCATGGGCGATCAAAGCGATCTTCATCCGCTCCGTCGTGGCAACCTGGCCGCCACCACCGCCGTTCGCAGCTTCTGGGGTCCGCCCGCCGGTGCTCGAACATGCGCTCAACGCCATCATCGGTACTACTGCCGCCACCAGTGCAGCCTTGCGCCAAGAAAAATTAGCCACCTAAATCTCCTTTGATCTCTCAGGCTCCGGGCCGCCACTCTGCAGCCCTCGGAGCACTGTCTACCTCGATCATGGTGACCCGGCTCACCAATGTCAATAGTTTGTCCTGACATTAGGATGTTTTAACGTGAGACGTCCTCCTACGCCTGGTGCACACGCCGCGCCGTAGTACCCCGAACCACCAGGGTGGGCTCGATCAGCCTGCGTTGCGGGCCAGTAGCGGGCTCCTGAATGCGCGCCAGCAGCGCGTTCGCCACATCCACTCCCACGAGGTCACTACGGTTGTCCACCGACGTCAGATCCAGATATCGCGACTTTGCCAAGGTTGAGTTGTCGTAGCCGATTACGGAGATGTCGGCCGGGACAGCCAGGCCGCGCGCCTTGATCGCACCGAAGGCCCCCAGTGCCATCGTGTCGTTGGCGGCAAAGATGGCGGTGGTGTCCGGATGGTTGTCCAGCAGCCAACACGCCGAGGCGTAGCCGTCCTCCTCGGACGTGCCACCCGCGTCCCCAACGATCCGTTGTTCAGCGCCGGCCTCCTGCAGCCGCGCGCGGAAGCCTTCCCGCCGATGGGCAGCGGCGCCGCCCGACCCGGTGAGGTGGCCGATCCGCCTATGACCGAGCCCCAGAAGGTGATCCGCCGCCATCGCGCCGCCGCCGTCGTCGTCATTGGTTATGAGATCGGCGCCGGCTGGCACGCCGTCGCGCCAGCCGGCCACCACCGTGGGCACCCCCGCCCCGCTCAGCATGGACGGGCTGGGCTCCGCAGCGATCACCAGCCCGTCAACGTGCATGGCAAGCAGCCCGTCAACGGCTTCCTTGATGCGATTCTCCCCCGGCCGGGAGTCGGCCAGCATGACCTGATAGCCATGCTCGGTGAGCGCGGATTCCATACCCCGGAGCAGGTCGACGAACCAGAGGTTCCGGTAATCGTCAATGACCAGTCCAATGCTTTTGGTCCGGCTGCTGGCAAGCGTCGTCGCGGCCCGGCTGGGGCGGTACCCAAGGTCCGATATGGCCGCTTGGACGGCTTCGCGCCGCTTCTCGCTCACGCGCACGGGATTCTGCAGCACCAGCGAAACCAAAGACGGCGAGACGCCGGCCTGCCTTGCTACGTCGTAGATCGTGGGGCGTCGCGTCTTGGGGCGATTCAACGTCATCGGAAGTGCCTCTCTTCTCTGGCTACGAGGATATCTGCCGAATGATTGACAGGACATATGAACATAGTTACGCTCGAATCCAGCGTACAAATTGTAGCGCTACAAAATGCCGTAGAGTGTCCCGCCGCGGCTGAATTTCGAAGGAGAAATCAATGGCTGAAAGCCTAGGCGTCGCCGTCATCGGTGCAGGCATGGCCGGCAAGGCCCACGCTGCCGCTTACCGCACAGCATCTGCCCTGTACAGCCCTGTGCTGCCGCCGGTGCGGCTGGTCTCAATCGGCGACGTCAACGCCGAGTTCGGTTCGTTGGCCGCCCGCCGCTTCGGCTACGAGCGCAACGACACGTCCTGGCAGGCAATCGCCGAAGCCGACGACATCGACGTTGTCAGCGTCGTCATCGCCAACTCCCTCCACCGCGAGGTTGTCGAAGGCCTGCTGGCCGCGGGCAAGCATGTCCTGTGCGAGAAGCCGCTGAGCGACTCCTTGGCAGATGCCCGCGCCATGGCAGATGCTGCCCGGAACGCCGGCAGCATTGCCCGGATCGGTTTCACGTTCCGCCGTACCCCCGGCATCGCCTACATTCGGGACCTCATCCGCAACGGTGTCCTCGGCAACGTCCTGCACTTCAGCGGCCGCTACTGGACCGACTATGGCTTCAGCCCCGCCGCCCCCATGAGCTGGCGCTACAAGGGCGGCCCCGGCTCCGGTGCCCTCGCCGACGTAGGAAGCCACCTGACGTACATCTCGGAATTCCTGTGCGGCGACATCAAGTCCGTCACGGGCGGGCAATTGAGCACCGTCATAGGGAAGCGCCCGCTGCCGCTCGCCGCCGTGATGGGCCACGACCATGTTGCCGTCAGCGATACCTTCGAAGCCGTCGAGAATGACGACTACGCAGCGTTCAACGCGGAGTTTGAAAACGGCGCCGGCAGCTTTGAAGTCTCCCGCGTCGCAGCCGGGCACGCGAACAGCCTGCAGTTCGAGGTGTTCTGCGAAAACGGTGCCGCAAAGTTCGACCAGCGCCGCCCCGCTGAAATCCAGCTGTTCCTCAACGACGGCTCAGGCAATCAGAACGGCTACCGCCAGGTCATCCTCGGCCCGGGCCACCCCTACATCGCCGGCGGCCTCGCCATGGATGCTCCCGAGGTCGGTTTCGGCCAGAACGACGCCTTCGGCTACCAGGCCCGGGCATTCCTCGAGGAAGTTGCCGGCATCAATGAAGAGGAATCCCTACCCCGCTGCGCCAGCTTCGACGAAGGTGTGCGCAACATGGAACTGCTCGGCGCGGTAACCGAATCCGCCCTCAACAACGGAAAGAAGATCACGCTATGAAGCTCGGCGTGTACAACGCGATCCTGCACGACCGGCCGCTTCCCGAGGCACTGAAGGTCATCGCAGACCTTGGCCTTACCGGCATCGAGATCAACACCGGCGGTTTCCTGCCCGCCGTCCATGTACCCACCATGGATCAGATCCTCGAAAGCGACGCCGCCCGGGACGACTACCTCGCGATTTTCGAAGGCACCGGTGTCTCCATCGCCGGACTGAACTGCAACGGCAATCCGTTGCACCCGAAACGTGAGATCGGCGAGAAGCATGCCGAGGACATCCGCCGCTCCATCAGGCTGGCGCACCGCCTCGGCCAGAACCGGGTAGTAACCATGTCCGGCCTGCCCGGCGGAGAACCCGGCGCCACCACGGTCAACTGGGTGGTCAACGCCTGGAATTCAGCGGCACTGGACGTGCTGGACTACCAGTGGGACGTAGCTGCCCGGTTCTGGAAGGAAACCGATCGCCTCGCCGCCGACCATGGCGTCAAAGTCGCCCTCGAGCTGCACCCGCAGAACATCGTCTTCAACACCGCCGATGTCCGCAAACTCATCGAGCTCACCGGCGCCACGCATGTCGGCGTCGAACTCGATGCTTCCCACCTCTTCTGGCAGCAGATGGACCCTGTGGCCGTTGTCCGCGAACTCGGCCCCCTGATCTTCCAGGCAGCCGCGAAGGATGTCAGGGTCAACACTGAAAACGCCGCGCTATACGGCGTCCTGGACAACAGCTTCCGCAGGCTTGCCCCGGACGAAAACCGCACCAACCTCGGCGGCGACGAGTGGGCAAACGAGTGGCCCAAGAACTCGGCCTGGGACTTCGTGGCTCTGGGCCGCGGGCACGACACCGCCTTCTGGACCGAATTCCTGCGGGCGTTGCACGAGGTGGACCCGGACATGCTGGTCAACATCGAGCATGAGGATGTGTCCTTGGGCCGGATCGAGGGCCTCGAGGTCGCGGCCAAGGTCCTGCGGGACGCTGACGCGGCGCTCTCCGCATCGCTGAACCTGACGGCCTAGCCTCCTGGCACCCACGAGGTCGCCGGAACACCGCCAGCTCGCCGGAGATTTCCGGCGAGCTGGCGCGCTTCCGGCGAACTCGGCATCGGGGCACGCCCGGAACACCCCTAGTACCCCCGAACAGCCTTCGGAGAATAGGACCACTGCAGATGCGCATTGGCATAGTCGGCTACGGAGCAGGCGGCAGATACTTCCATGCACCGTTCATTGAAGCCGCCGCCGGAGTGGAACTCGTTGGCGTCGTAGCGCGTTCAGGCACGAAAAGAGCCCAGGTCGAAGCAGACTTCCCCGGACTGCCGGTCTACGCGAGCCTCGCCGAGCTGCTGGACGCCGGCGTGGATGCGGTGACCATCACCACGCCACCACACACCCGCCAGGAGCTTGTCCTGGAAGCCATCAAAGCGGGTGTGCACGTTGTGGCAGACAAGCCCTTCGCCGCCAATGCGGACGCTGCCCGGGAACTGGCCGTGGCCGCGGACCATGCAGGTGTTGTCCTGAACGTCTACCACAACCGGCGCCGCGACGTGGACATCCTCACGCTGGCGAACGTCTTGGCAGCCGGGGAACTTGGTGAGTTGTGGCGGATCCATTCGACCATGGACCAGGACAACGCGGACAGCCTTGAACTTGGGGCCAGCGGCGGGCTCCTTCGGGATCTCGGCAGCCACCTGGTTGACCAGATGCTGTGGCTCCTGGGACCGGCGACCCACGTGCACGCAACACTGGACTGGACGGACCGTTTCGGGGAGCGGACTGACTGCGGCTTTGTTGTCACCTTGACGCATGCATCCGGTGTCGTCTCCACAGTGTCCGCCAGCAAACTGAACCATTCCGCCACCCGGGAGTTGCGCGCATACGGCAGCAAGGGCAGTTACGTGGCCTCAGGTGCCGACGTCCAGGCGGACGCCGTGTTTGCTGGGCGCAGGCCTGCGAACGAACCCGCAACGTGGGGCATCGATGCGGCCAAAAATTGGGGAACCCTGGCCACAAGGGAGGCCCGCAGGGTCATTGCCCCTGCGCAGGGAAATTACGCCGGCTTTTTGCCGAGTTCGCCCGCGCGGTCCGCGGCGACGGGCCGGAACCCGTTCCCGCATCGGAGGGGATTCAGACATTGGAGGTCCTGGACGCGGCCCGCCGCAGCGCGCAGGAAAAAGTGGTGATCGCGCTCTAGCACCCACAACGCACCCGCCGGCCCGCACCGCGAGGTACAGGAATAAACGCCCGACGCCGGCCGGCGTCGGGCGTTTGTTGCTGCCTCATTTTCGGCGCCCTAGACGGGCACGCCCGAGCGTTGCTTGAACAGGTGCTCCAGCTCCTCCAGCGATTTATCCTTTGTCTCCGGAACGACGCGCTTGACCCAGACAATGGCGGACAGCTGCAGTGCCACGAAGATGAAGAACGTCGCCGAAACACCGATCCACGAGACCATCTGCGGAAACGAGAACCCGATCAGGAAGTTGATCATCCACAGCACAAAGACGCAGATGCCCATCGCGATGCCGCGGACGTGCATGGGGAAGATCTCGGACATGGTCAACCATGTGACGGTACCGATGCAGCCCTGCATGGAAGCCAGGAACGTCACCATAAACAGCAGCACAAGATAGCCGCGTAACGTGCTCTCCGGCAGGAGCATGGAGACGAGCGCAATGGCCGTCAGGGAAGAAGCGGTGCCGCACAGCCCCACGATCAGCATGGGTTTGCGGGGTACGCGCGTCATCAGGTACATGCCGATGATCACGGCCACAACGGACGTCACGCCGTTCAGGACGTTGGCGATCAAGGCGCCCTGATCGCCGAATCCGGACGAGGACAGGATGGACGTCCCGTAGTACATAATGGCGTTGACGCCGCTGATCTGGTTGATGATGGCCATTCCCAGGCCCACCACGAAGATCCTGCGGATCCAGGGCACGGTGAGGTCCCTGAAGGTCCCGAGGTTGGCCTTGTAGTCCTCCCTGGCCGCTTGCCGGACCTCGTCGAACTCTGCAGAAACGTCGCCGGCGGCCCGGGTGGACCGCAGCACGTCAAGG
This sequence comes from Pseudarthrobacter sp. NPDC055928, assembly GCF_042270935.1. Lineage (NCBI taxonomy): Bacteria > Bacillati > Actinomycetota > Actinomycetes > Micrococcales > Micrococcaceae > Pseudarthrobacter > Pseudarthrobacter sp. NPDC055928. The sequence goes on along the minus strand of NZ_JBHJZH010000008.1, from coordinate 75,261 downwards.
ACGGCCCCAAAACGGCCGGCGGACGCCAGCCAGCGCGGGCTCTCCGGCAGGACCAGCATCCCAAACCACAGGACCACGGCCGGGAGCGTGGCGATAACCAGCATCCAGCGCCACACATGCGTTTCTTCGGGGAAGGCGTTGCCGAGGACGGCGTTGAACGTGAAGGCCAGGAACTGGCCGGTAACGATCATCAGTTCGTTTTGCGTGACGATGCGGCCGCGTTGGGCTGCCGGCGACATCTCGGCGAGGTACACCGGGACAATCACGGAGGCACCGCCCACGGCCAGGCCCAGCAGGGTCCGCGCCGCAATGAGCAGTTCAGTGCTGGGTGAGAGGGTGCAGGCGATGGTGGCCACCACGAAGATCAAGGCCAGCCCCATGATGGTCTTTCGGCGGCCGAAGCGGTCCGAGAGCCGTCCCGCGCTGATGGCGCCGAAGGCCGCACCGAACAGGAGGGTGGAGGTGACAAGCCCTTCCGTAAGCGGGGTCAGCCCCAGGTCCCTCTGCATAAACGGAAGGGCGCCGTTGATGACGCCGGTGTCGTAGCCGAACAGCAACCCGCCGAAGGTGGAGAACAACGCTACCTTCCGCATGAACTTCTTCGGGTTCGGGTTGGTCGCACCGACGGCCCGGGCGGCGTCGGTGGCAGCGGCCTGGACTGTCGCGGATTTTGTCATGGTTCCTTTGTCTAGTTCCGTCCCTGCCATCAGTTGGCCTTCGCGACGTAGTTGCGCATGGTCTCCAGTTGGTAGCGGGACACGTCGTCGGCGTTTTCATCCTCGGCGAAGACGCTGGACACCATCACGGTGTTGTCCTTGGCCAGGAAGCCGATTTCCTTGAGCCCGCCGAAGAACTCGTCCCAGTTGACGTCGCCGTCGCCGATCTTCAGGTGCTGGTGCACGCGCACGGCGTTTCCGGGTGGGTTGGTGATGTACCGCAGGCCGTGGGAGGCGTGGTGGTCCATCGTGTCCGAGACGTGGACCAAGCGCAGCTTGTCCCCCGCTGCGCGCATGATGTCAAGGGGTTTGTTGCCCATGTGGAATGTGTGTGAGGCCACGTAGACCATGCCGATGTTGGGCGAATTGACACCGCGGATGACGCGGATGGCGGCCAGGCCGTCTTCGACGAAGTCGTCCGGGTGCGGGTCGATCAGCACATCCAGTCCCTCGCGTTCGATGATCGGGAGCAGTTCCTCCATGGACCGGTAGAAGGCGCGTTCGGATTCCTCGGCTTTTTCCGGGCGGCCGCTGAATTCGGTGTTCATGGTGCTGACGCCGAGGTCCACGGCGATGCGGATAGCGCGTTTCCAGTAGCGAACGGCCGCTTCGCGGGCATCCTCATCGGGGCCGGACCAACGCAGCACGGGAAGCACTGAGGCGATTTCGACGCCGGCGTCCTTGCAGGCCTTGTTCATCTGAGCCACGAGCTCGTCGTCGGCCTTGGGGTGGTTGTAGAAAGGGATCATGTCTGCATGCGGCGTCAGTTGCAGGTACTTGTAACCGAGATCAGCTGCCACGCGCGGAAATTCCAGCAGGCTGTGGCTGTGATGGTACGGGGTGGGGTCGAGGGCAATTTTCACGTGGGACACTCCGTTGTGGTTCAGTCGGCAGGGGCTAGCTGTAGAGATCAGGCTTGGTGTTGAGCCGGACCTGTACCTTTTCGCCGGATTTCTGGGCCTCGACGCCGGCCTCGCAGCACGCCGCGGTGGCGTAGCCGTCCCAGGCGGTGGGGCCACCGATCTCGCCGCGGCGGGCGGCGTCTGCCCAGGCCTGGACTTCGACGTCGTACGCGGCACCAAAGCGGTCCTCGAATCCGGGGGTGATCTTGCCGCCCCAACGGCCCGAGGTGCGGATGTACGGGCCGCCGTCGCCGCCGATGGTGACGATGCCGTCCTCGAAGGAGGCCTGTGTGGCCACTTCGTAGCCAAACTTGGCGTTGACGTAGATTTCGACGTCGGCCAGGACGCCTGATTCGGTTTCGATCAGGACGTGTTGGGGGTCGTGCTGGCCGGCGGGCGCATTCTTTGTTGCCTTGCCCAGGCGGACCTGCACGGAAGTGATTTCCTCGCCGGTGAAGAAGCGGATGGCGTCGAATTCGTGCACCACGGAGTCGTTGATCAGCATCTCGTTGGTGAAACCGGGCGGGGTGGTGGGGTTGCGGTGCTGGTGGTGGAGCATCAGCAGCTCGCCAAGTTCACCACTGCGGATGATGCCGCCCAAGGCGGCGTATTCGGCGTCGAACCTGCGCATGAAGCCCACCTGAATGCGCTTGCGGCCCAGCTTCACTTCGGCCTGGACAATCTTCCAGGAGGACTCGGCGCCCGGAGTCAGCGGCTTTTCGCAGAGGATGGGGATGTCTTTGGCGATCGCCTTGAGCAGGATGTCCTCGTGCAGGAAACCCGGCGTGGCAATGAGGACGGCGTTAACGTCGCCGTTGTTCAGCGCCTCGTTGGCATCGGCCAAGGCGACGGCGGCGGGAATGCCTTCGATGGCTGCCTGGGCACGGGACAGGTCAACGTCGACGACGGCGGCTACTTCAGCGCCGTGAATGCGGCTGTTGAGGCGCTGGATGTGGTCCGCGCCCATGCGGCCGGCGCCGATGACGGCGACGCGAAGGGTTTCAGTCATGGTTCTTCCTTACGTTTGGTGTGCCTGGGCGGCGTCAGCTGACGGCGGTACGGGAACCGCAGGACAGCAGGTAGTTGCGGGTGCGCTTGGCGATCGGCATGGGGACGTCGAACGCTACCGGGTACATGTCCTGCTCCACAATTCCGAAGATGGGGCGGTTCAGTGCCTCGACGGCTTCGATGACTGCACGCAGGTCCGGCAGCCCGTTCGGTGGCTCGGTCATGACGCCGGCCAGGTTGGCCGCGGCCCAGGTCATGTTTTCCTCGTTGACCTTTTTCAAGATGTCCGGGTTGATCTGCTTCAGGTGTAGGTAGCCGATCCGGTCCGGGTAGTTCTTGATGAGCTCAAGGCTGGAAGCTCCGCAGTATTCGGCGTGGCCGGTGTCCAGGCACAGATTCAGGTACTTCGGATCCGTGGCAGCGAGGAGGTGTTCGATGTCTTCCTGGGCGCCCACGTGTGAGTCTGCGTGCGAGTGGAACTGCTGCTTCAGGCCAAAGTCTTCGAGCAGGGTCTTGCCCAGGCGGTTGTGGCCGGCGAACAGGTCACTCCAGGCCTTTTCGGTGAGCTGGCCGCTTTCCACGGCCTCGCCGGTGACGTCATCGCGCCACATCGCGGGGATGACCACCATGTGCTCGCCGCCCATGGCTGCGGTGAGTTCTGCGACCTTTCGGGCCGGCTCCCAGGCGGTCTCCCACTGGTCCAGTCCGCGGTGGAACGCCGTGAAAACAGTTCCCGCGGTGACTTTCAGGTCACGCTGCTTGAGCTCTTCGGCGAGCCGGGCGGGGTCGTTCGGGAGGTAGCCGTAGGGGCCGAGTTCGATCCACTTATAGCCGGATTCGGCCACTTCGTCGAGGAACCGCTCCCAGGGGGTCTGCTTGGGGTCATCCGCGAACCAGACGCCCCAGGAGTCCGGCGCTGTGCCGATGATCAGCTTGTTCTCTACGTCAGTCATGATCATTCCTTCTCATCGATTGCTCCGTGGGTGCCCTTTTGGACGTTCAAAACGGCGGTTAGGGAGCAATCGATCGTGGTCAGTTGGAGGGGAAGTTGTAGGAGGCGCCGGAGGCGTGGGTGGGTTCGGGCCAGCGGGACGTGATGACCTTGCCGCGGGTGTAGAAGGAGACGCCTTCGGGGCCGTAGATGTGTTTGTCGCCGAACAGGGAGGCTTTCCAGCCGCCGAAGGAGTGGTAGGCCACCGGCACGGGCAGGGGCACGTTAATACCGATCATGCCCACGGTCACGGAGCGCTGGAACTTCCGGGCGGCCGCGCCGGAGGAAGTAAAGATCGCGGTGCCGTTCCCGTACGGGTTGGCGTTGATCAGCGCGATGCCGTCCTCCAGGGTGTCCACGCGGACCACCACGAGGACGGGTCCGAAGATTTCCTCGGTGTACGCGCTCATCCCGGTCTTGACGTGATCGAGCACGGTGGGGCCGACCCAGAAGCCGTCCTCATGGCCGGGGACCACGAGGTCGCGGCCATCCACCACCATCGCAGCTCCGGCGGCTTCTGCCTCCGTGACGATCCGGACAATCCTCTCCCTGGAGGCCGGGGTGATGACCGGGCCCATTTCCGCGCCCGGCGCGGTGCCGTTATCCACCTTCACGGCCAAGGCACGCTCTTCGACCTTCTTGACGAGCAGGTCCGCGGCGTCCCCGACCGCGACGGCCACGGAAATCGCCATGCACCGCTCCCCCGCGGAGCCGAACGCGGCGGCCGCGAGGTGGTCCGCGGCGTTGTCCAGGTCGGCGTCGGGCAGCACGATCGCGTGGTTCTTCGCCCCGCCGAGGGCCTGGACCCGCTTGCCATGCTTGGTGGCGGTCTCATGGACGTATTGGGCGATCGGGGTGGACCCGACGAAGGAGATCCCGTCCACATCCGGGTGGGTCAGGAGCCCGTCCACGGTCTCCTTGCCGCCGTGCAGGACCTGGAACACCCCATCAGGCAGCCCGGCGTCCTTCCACAACCTGGCCAGCAGCATCGAGGCAGACGGGTCACGCTCGGAGGGCTTGAGGATGAACGCGTTACCCGTAGCGATCGCCATCGGCGCCATCCACAACGGCACCATCACCGGGAAGTTGAACGGCGTGATCCCCGCGACCACACCGAGCGGCTCACGGAAAGAGAACACATCGATGCCCGTGGAAACCTGGTCCGAGTAATCGCCCTTAACCAGGGTCGGGATCCCACAAGCGTATTCAATGACTTCCAGGCCGCGGCCGATCTCACCCTTCGCATCCGAAAGGACCTTCCCGTGCTCGGCCGTAATCAGCTCAGCCAACTCATCCACGTGCGCCGCGACCAGTTCACGGAACTTGAACAACACCGCGGTCCGCTTCGCCAACGAAATATCACCCCAGGTATCCGCAGCCTTCCGGGCAGCGGCCACCGTGGCGTCCAGGTCCGCCCGGCTGGCCAGCCGCAACTCCCCGGACACGGCACCGGTGGCCGGGTTATAGACCGGCTGCGTGCGATCGCCCTCGCCGACAGTCTCGGCACCGTTGATGAAGTGGCTGATGGTGGTGGTCTCAGTGGTGACAGTCATGGGACTCTTCCTTGAGTAGTCGAAGGGGGATGAAGTTCAGGGGTTCTAGCCGAGCAGTTTGCGCTGGCGGGACTTGTGGTCGGTGTAGGTCTGGTAGGCCTGCTTTGTGGAGTCGAGCTCGGAGACCTGGGAGACCGGAACGTCCCACCAGGACTCGGAGGATGGGGCGTCCAGCAGCGGGTCGGATTCGACGTGGATCAAGATGGGCCCGCCGCGTTCCGGGGCTGCTTTGGCGTCGCGGATGGCCTGTTTGAGTTCAGCGATGACCTTCTCGCCGGGCTCGATCCGGACCACCTTCACGCCCAGGGATTCGGCGTTAAGGGCCAGGTCCACGGGGAGGGTTTCGCCCTCGTCGAAGCTGTGCTGTTCTTCGTTCAGGGCCCGGTATTGGGTGCCGAACCGCTGCGAACCCAGCATTTCGGAGAGGGAGCCGATGGAGGCGTAGCCGTGGTTCTGGATCAGGACCACGATAAGTTTGATCCGTTCGGCGACGGCGGTGACCAGTTCGGTGTGCATCATCAGGTAGGAGCCGTCCCCCACCATCACCACGACGTCGCGCTGGGTTCCGCCGCGTGCGGTTTCGGCCAGGGCCGCGCGCTTGACGCCCAGGCCGCCGGGGATTTCGTAGCCCATGCAGGAGTACGCGTATTCGACGTGGTAGCCGTACGGGTCACGGACGCGCCACATCTTGTGCAGGTCACCTGGAAGGGAACCGGCCGCGCAGATGACGACATCGGGCGCGTCCATGGCCCGGGACGTGGCGCCGATGATCTCGTTCTGCGCCGGCAGCGGCGTGAACCGGGTATCGAACGCCTCGTCCACGGTGGCGTCCCAGCGCTGCTTCTGCGCCGCGATGGCCGCTTCGAGGTCCGCACCGACGCGGTACCCGCCCAGGGCTGCATTGAGCTTGACCAGGGCCTTGCGCGCGTCGGCCACAATCGGCAGCGTACTGCCGTGCTTGTACGCATCAATCGCGGCGACGTTGATGTTGATGAAGCGCACGTCCGGGTTCTGGAACGCCGTGCGGGACGCGGTGGTGAAGTCCTCGTAGCGGGTGCCGATCCCGATGATCAGGTCCGCTTCGGCAGCAATGGCGTTCGCCGCCGTCGTACCCGTCGAACCAATCGCGCCGAGGGACTGGGCGTGGTCCCAGGGCAGGACGCCCACACCGGCCTGCGTGTTCCCCACCGGGATACCGGTCAGCTCCGCGAACCTGGCGAGTTCGTCGTTGGCGTAGGCGTAGAGGACGCCGCCGCCGGCGATGATCAGCGGCCGCTTCGCAGCACGGATGGCCTCGGCGGCTCGGGCGATGTCGTCGTCGTCGGCGTCGGGGCGGCGGATCCGCCACTCCCGCTCGGCCAGGAACTCCTCCGGCACATCAAAAGCCTCGGCCTGGACATCCTGCGGCAGCGAAATCGTCACAGCACCGGTCTCCGCCGGATCCGTCAGGACCCGCAGGCCATGGTGGAACGCCGAGAACAGCTGCTCCGGCCGGGAAACCCGGTCAAAGAATTTAGACAACGGCCTGAACGCGTCGTTGACTGTGATGTCGTAGGCATAGGGCTGTTCGAGCTGCTGCAGGACCGGGTCCGCGGCGCGGGTGGCGAACGTATCCGACGGCAGCAGCAGTACCGGGAGCCGGTTCGTCGTCGCCAAGGCCGCACCGGTGAGCAGGTTCGAGGAACCCGGCCCGATCGAAGTGCTGATCGCGAACGTCTGGCGCCGACGGGTGTGCCGGGCGTACCCGACAGCCTGGTGCGCCTGCGCCTGCTCGTTACGGCCCTGGTAGTAGGGCATGATCTGCGGGTCAAGCTGCTGGTATTGCTTCAAAGCCTGTCCGACACCGGCGACGTTGCCGTGCCCGAAGATCCCAAACGTGCCCGGAATCAGGCGTTCACGGAAGTCCACCCCGCCGACGGAATCGACGGTGTACTGCTTGGAAAGATACTCGACGACGGCCTGGGCCACGGTCATTCGACGGGTCCCTGATGCTGTTCTCGTCCCCATGGGAAGTTACTCCGATACTTCTGCTGATGCGGTGTGGTTAAGGAGGGAAGCTGCGGTGGCCACGGCGCCGGCAACATCGCCGTCGGCCGGATACAACAACGTCCGCCCGACAGTGAGGCCCTGCACGCCGGGAAGCGCCAGGGCGGCTTCCCAACTGGCGAAGACTTCGTCCTGCGTACCGTCCGGATCCCCGCCCAACAAAACCGTGGGCATGGTGGTCGCAGCCATGACACGCTCCATCTCCGCCACGACGGGCAGCTTCATCCACGTGTACGCACTTGTTGAACCCAGGCCCTCGGCAATCGCGATCGACTTGATAACGGCGTTGGTGGACAGGTCGTTGCGGACCTTGCCGTGTTCGCGGATGGACAGGAACGGTTCCACCATGGCGATCAGCTTCCGCTCAGCGAGGGAGTCAATGGCCTTCGCGGTCGCTTCCAGCATGGACACAGTGTCCGGGTCGCCGAGGCAGATACGGGTCAGCATCTTGCCGCCGTCGGCCCCCAGCGCCTCCAGTGCAGCGGCCGTGTGGCCGGTGAAGCGGTCATCGAACTCGTTGACCAGGCCGGCGAGGCCGCCGCGGTTCATGGACCCGAAGACCAGCTTTCCTTCCAACGCCCCCAGCAGGAGCAGGTCGTCCATGATGTCCGGCGAGGCGAGCACGCCGTCCACGTCCGGATTGGCCAGCGCAATCTGCAGCCGGTCCAGCAACTGGCGGCGGTCGGCCATGGCCACCGGATCATTCCCGACGGCGAGTGCACCGCGGGCGGGGTGGTCGGCCGCAACGATGAAATTCTGCCGGCCGTACTTCAGGCCAGGGTGCCGGCGCCGCGCCCCGGCTGCCCGGGCAATGGCGTCCGGATCTTCGAGCCGGATGGTGCTCAGGTGCGCATAGCGGCGGGGATCATCGTCCACGGCATTGTTCGAGGCAAGGGGCGTGAGTGTCACAGCGCTGCTCCTTCAGTAGCGAACTGTCCAGGGACAAGGCGGCCGCGTTCCGCCAGCAGCGAGGTGACCTCGTCCGGCGTCGGCATCGCATCGGCACAGGACAAACGGGAGGCAACAATCGCACCGGCGGCATTCGCGTAGTCCAGGACCTGCGCCAGCGGCCATCCGGACAGCAGCCCGTGGCAGAACGCCCCGCCGAAGGAGTCTCCGGCACCGAGGCCGTTGACGGTATCCACCGGAACCGGGGCGGACACCACACGTTCGGTGCGGGTCTTGGCCATGACCCCTTCCGGTCCGAGCTTGACAACGGCGATCTCCACACCCGCAGCCAGCAGCCGGTCCGCCTGCTCATCAGGGGTCCCCTCGCCTACCGCGACGGCGCATTCCTTGTCATTGCCGATCGCCACCGTGACGTGCGGCAGGATCTTCGCGACCTGGGCCCGGGCTTCCTCTTCCGATGCCCAGAACATGGGCCGGTAGTCCAGGTCCAGGACAGTGAACTGGCCCTGTTCCAAGCCGGCCTTCGGGCGGGCCTCGTGCGCCTTGATGTGTGCTTCGCGGCTGGGTTCCTGGCACAGGCCGGTGACAGTGGACCAGAAGATCCCGGCGTTCCGGATGGCGGCCAGGTCCAGCTCTTCGGCCTTGATCTGAAGATCAGGGGCGGTGGGGAACCGGCCGTAGAAGTAGAGCGGGAAGTCCTCCGGCGGTTTGATCGCACAGAACGTCACGGCGGTGGGCCACTCCTTCACCGGCGTAACAAAGGAATCATCCACATTGAACTTCTTCAGTTCCCGGTGCAGGTACGTCCCGAACGCGTCATCACCGGTGCGGGTGATCACACCGGTCCGGCGGCCGTGCCGGGCAGCTGCTACGGCAACGTTCGACGGCGATCCGCCGAGGTACTTCCCGAAGGACGTCACGTCCTCGAGGTCCACACCAATGTCGTTCGGGTAGATATCAACGCTGATGCGCCCGATCGTGAGCAGTTCGTGGGTCACGGTAATCGCGGACCTTTCTCGTTTGAACTCTGTACCTCTGAGCAGCTAGAGCTCCGGTTCCGACCCCCGTGAGCGGGGCCACAACCACTACTTTGCCCTAGAAAACATGTCCTGTCAAAGGTTTGTACTGACATACTTACAACAGGGTTTATGACCATGACGCGAGGCTCGCCGGACGACGCCGGACGATGCCAGGGAGGGGCTACTTCCGGGGAACAGCCAGCTCGCCCGTGACATATTGGGCCCGCCCGAAACCGAAAGACCAGTCGCCCGCAGTGTTCTCCACATATCCAATAAAGACGTCCTCGCCGGCAATGCCTGCGTCAGCAAGCTTTTCCGCTACAGCTGCAAAGAGTCGCTGTTTTGCCTCCTGCGAGCGTCCGCCCTGCGTGAAGATCTGGATCATCACCACCTCGCTCGTGCGCTCAAATCCGAGGCCCGCGTCCTGGGCAAAAATCTGCCCGGCAGGGTGCTCGGTCAGGATATGGAAGTAGTCCCGCTCCGGGATCTTGTATTCCGCGAGGATCGCGTCATGGATCCCCTGGCTAAGACGGCGCAGGTCTTCGGCACTGCGTCCCTGGTTGACGTCGATGCGAACGAGTGGCATTTTTTTCTCCTCAAGTTTGTCCTGACATACTAACAAACTTTGTCCTCGGCAAGCAAGAGTCCCGGCAACGCCGGTGCACCCAGCGCCACCCGCTCCCCGAGGACAGACAGGAAACCAAGTTCGACGACGGACGGTCACCGTCGCAGCGATGGTGACCGTCCGTCGTCGTACTTATGCAGTTGTGCGGTTCCGCGGACACGCGGCCGGAATCAGGGTCCCGGAGATGCTTAGCCATTGAACTCCGCGGGGTGCGGGCCGGTGCGGCCGTCCTTTTCGAGGCCATCGATGACTGATAACTCGTCGGCGGTCAGCTCGAAGCCGAAGACATTCAGGTTTTGGGGTTCTCCTGTTGGGTGGAATAAGAAAGAACGGCCTAGGAAAGGACGGTGACAGGCTCGGCGGCAACGGGGCCGCCGGTGGGTACCTGCTGCGCGGCAGTCCGCTTGGCCCGGGCGGCGGCGATGATCATCACGCCGAGTCCGAGGAGGGTGATGGCGGCGCCGGCCCAGATGGGCGAGGTGTAGCCGAGCCCGGCGGTGATGGTCACGCCGCCGAGCCAGGCTCCGAGGGCGTTGCCTACATTGAAGGCACCGATGTTGGCGCCCGAGGCCAGGGTGGGGGCGCTGCTGGCATATTTCATGACGCGCATCTGCAGGCCTGGGACGGTGGCGAATCCGAAGCCGCCCATCAGGATTATCGAGGCGACCGTAAGGACCTGATTGCCAGCGGTCAGGGCAAAGCCGACGAGGACAACCACCAGGACGGCGAGTACCACCATGAGGGTGCGGTCCACGTTCCGGTCCGCCGCTTTGCCGCCCAGGGTGTTGCCGATGAAGAGCCCCACGCCGAAGACGATCAGCAGCCACGGCACAGTGGTCGCGGCGAAGCCGGAGACCTCGGTGAGCGTGAAGGCAATATATGTGAAGGCGCCGAACATGCCGCCGTAGCCGAGGATCGTAACCAGGATGGAGAGCCACACCTGGCCGGATCGGAAGGCACGCAGTTCGCTGCGGAGGGTTCCCGGAGTAGTGTCTCCGTGACCGGTTTTGGGAACCAGGGTGAGGATTCCCGCCAGGGCGATGACGCCAATGACGGTGATGGCCCAGAAGGTGGAGCGCCAGCCTGCCGCCTGCCCCAGCATGGTGCCGAAGGGCACGCCCAGGACATTGGCGGCGGTGAGCCCGGTGAACATGATGGCGATGGCCCCGGCCTTTTTGGTGGGAGCCACCATGTCCGCGGCCACCACGGCACCGATGCCGAAGAAGGCACCGTGGGCCAGGGCGGCGATGATGCGTCCGATCATCATCATCCCGTAGCCGGGCGCGATCGCGGAGATGAGGTTGCCGGCGATGAACAGCACCAGCAGCACCGCCAGGACGGGCTTGCGTTCGAACCGGGTGACGGCCGCGGTGAGCAGCAGGGCGCCAACAACGACGGCGAGGGCGTAGCCGGAGATCAGCCAGCCTGCCGTGGCCTCGCTGACCTGGAAATCGGCGGCAACCTCGGGCAGCAGGCCCATGATGACGAACTCGGTGAGTCCGATGCCGAACCCGCCAAGGGCGAGGGCTATCAGGCCAATGGGCATGGGATGCTCCTTCAAAAACTGTACGGAATGAGATAGGACGCGTAAGCTAGTAGTTGCAGACGCGTTATTTATTGTTGCACACGCAAATACAGCGCGCAAGCAACTATTATTGGTCGTGTCCGCACGCATCCCATTGGGCCGCTGGACAGCATCGGAAGAGGATAAAGAAATGGGCATCAAGGACGACGCCATGGAGGTCCGGGCGCAGGGTTGGCGCACCCTGGCGGCGCTTCACGGGATGATCGAAGGTGAGCTGGAACGCTCGCTCCAGGCCGAATCACAGCTATCAGTAGTGGAGTACACCGTGCTGGACGCGCTCAGCCGGCAGGACGGCTGGCACATGCGAATGCAGCAACTGGCCCGCGCCACCGCCCTCAGCGCCAGCGCCACCACCCGCCTGGTAAATCGGCTCGAGGAAAGGGGCCTCCTGACCCGGATCCTCTGCGCGGACGACCGCCGCGGAATCTACACCGAGCTCACGGCCGGTGGGATCAAGCTGCTGGAGGAGGCCCGGCCGGTACACGATGCCACCCTGGAACGCGCCCTGGCCGAGGCCCATGAGGTTCCCGAATTGGCCGCCCTGGTGGACGCCCTCCCCGGCCTCCACGCCCCGGTCTAGCCGCGCTGCCGCATCGCGTTTCTATCCAGATAACCCCCGGTAAACCTCACGCGCGGCATTAGCTGGACAAAAACTCCTTGACCGGCGGCCACATCAGGCATAGATTTGTAATCAACCAATTAGTTGATCAACGATTTGGTTGATTTTGATTCAGGAAGGCCCCGCAGCACGATGAAGTCCACCGACGACGCCTCACTGGACTCGGCTTTTATGGCCCTGGCCGACCCCGTGCGCCGCCTCATCATCGCCCGGCTCAGCCGGGGCCCGGCCACGGTAAACGAATTGGCGGAACCATTCGCGATCACCAAGCAGGCGGTCTCGAAGCACATCCAGGTACTCGAGCAGGCACAGCTGGTCACCAGGACCCGCGACGCGCAACGCCGGCCCGTCCACCTGAACCCCGCACGGCTGGAGGCGCTCACCGCATGGATTGACCAGTACCGGTTGGTCCGCGAGGGGCAGTTCCGCAGCCTCGATGCCGTGCTGCACCAATCCAGCGCCGCCGCGAGCGGCACACAGGCAAAGGACCCATCATGAGCAACGAACTGAAACTCAGCATCCCCGAGGGACTCCCCTTTATCGACTACGAGCGGGAGTTCGACTTCCCGGTCGCGGACGTGTTCCGCGCCCACAAGGACCCGGACCTGATCGTCCAGTGGCTCGGTCCGCGGGGACTCAAGATGGAAATCAACCACTACGATTTCCGCACCGGCGGCGGCTACAGCTACATACACACGGGGCCGGACGGCGTCGCCTACGAGTTCAAGGGAATCTTTCACACCGTCCGTGAAAACGAGTTCGCCATCCAGACCTTCGAATTCGGCGGCTACCCGGACATTGTCAGCCTCGAGTTCATGACCTTCGAGGACCTCGGCAACGGACGCACCCGACTGAAGGGCCACTCGGTCTACCCCACGCAGGAGGCACGGGACGGCATGGCGCAGTCCGGCATGGAGGGTGGAATGACGGAAGGCTACGAGCGGCTGGATGAACTGCTCAGCGGCGCCAAAGTCTGAAATCCAAAACACAAAAGTACGACGTCGGACGGTCACCTTTCCCGTGAAGGTGACCGTCCGACGTCGTGCGTTAAGCAAGAAACGCGGGGTCACCGCACCGTCCCGAGGGACGGCGGGTGACCCCGCGCTGCTGTGTGAAGCTGTGGAGCCTAGAGCGCCGCGTAAACTTCGCGAAGCAGTTTGGCGGTCTCGGAAGGCGTCTTGCCAACCTTGACGCCTGCAGCCTCAAGGGCTTCCTTCTTGGCCTGGGCGGTTCCGGCGGAACCGGAGACGATGGCGCCGGCGTGGCCCATGGTCTTGCCCTCGGGAGCGGTGAAGCCGGCCACGTAGCCAACAACCGGCTTCGTGACGTTGGCCTTGATGAAGTCAGCCGCACGCTCTTCAGCGTCGCCACCGATTTCGCCGATCATGACGATCGCCTTGGTCTCGGGGTCGGCCTCGAACGCGGCCAGGGCGTCGATGTGGGTGGTACCGATGACGGGGTCGCCGCCAATGCCGATGGCGGTGGAGAAGCCAAGGTCGCGCAGTTCGTACATCATCTGGTAGGTCAGGGTGCCCGACTTGGAAACCAAGCCAATGGGGCCCTTGCCCGTGATGTTGGCCGGGGTGATGCCCACAAGGGCCTCGCCCGGAGTGATGATCCCGGGGCAGTTCGGGCCGATGATGCGGGTGACCTGGTTGCCGTCTGCGTCAACCTTGGACTGGGCCAGCGCCCAGAACTCGGCGGAATCCTGGACCGGAACGCCTTCGGTGATGACAACGACCAGGCCGATGCCTGCCTCGATGGCTTCAACAACGGCGTTTTTGGTGAAGGCCGGGGGCACGAAGACGATGGAGACGTCGGCGCCGGTTTCGGCCATGGCTTCCTTGACGGTGCCGAAAACAGTGATCTCGGTTTCGCCGTGCAGGACCGTGGTGCCGGCCTTACGGGCGTTGACGCCGCCAACAATGTTGGTGCCGGCCTTGAGCATCAGGGCGGTGTGCTTGGTGCCTTCGCCGCCGGTGATGCCCTGGACGATGACCTTGGAGTCCTTGTTCAGATAGATAGACATGGTGCGTCCCTTTACTTAGCTGCGTTGGCGAGCTCGGCGGCCTTGTCGGCGCCCTCGTCCATGGTGGCGGCCAGGGTAACCAGCGGGTGGTTGGCCTCGGCCAGGATGCGGCGGCCTTCCTCAACGTTGTTGCCGTCGAGGCGGACTACCAGCGGCTTGTTCGCGGAGTGTCCCAGCTCGGCCAGCGCACCAACGATGCCCTTGGCGACGGCGTCACACGCGGTGATGCCACCGAAGACGTTCACGAACACGGACTTGACCTGCTCGTCACCGAGGATGACGTCAAGGCCGGCTGCCATGACCTCGGCAGAAGCTCCACCTCCGATGTCCAGGAAGTTGGCGGGCTTGACGTTGCCGTGGTTTTCGCCAGCGTAGGCAACCACGTCCAGGGTGGACATGACCAGGCCCGCACCGTTACCGATGATGCCTACGGAGCCGTCCAGCTTGACGTAGTTCAGGTCCTGCGCCTTGGCCTTGGCCTCGAGCGGATCGGCAGCGTCCTTGTCTTCAAGGAGGGCGTGCTTGGCGTGGCGGAAGTCGGCGTTCTCGTCCAGCGAGACCTTGCCGTCCAGTGCCACGATGTCACCTGCGCCGGTCTTGACCAGCGGGTTGACCTCCACCAGCGTGGCGTCTTCCTTCTTGAAGACATCCCAGAGCTTGAGGATCACGGCGGCGACCTTGCCGCGCAGTTCCTCAGCGAAGCCTGCAGCTGCAACGATTTCGTCAGCCTTGGCCTGGTCGATGCCGACGGCGGGGTCGATGGCGATCTTGGCCAGCGCTTCCGGACGTTCGACGGCCAGCTGCTCGATCTCCATGCCGCCCTCAACCGAGCACATGGCCAGGTAGTTGCGGTTTGCCCGGTCGAGCAGGACGGAGAAGTAGTATTCCTCGGCGATGTCCGCACCCTGGGCGATCATCACCTTGTTGACGGTGTGGCCCTTGATGTCCATGCCCAGGATGTTTGTGGAGTGCTCAAGTGCCTCATCGGCGGTCTTGGCAACCTTGACGCCGCCGGCCTTACCGCGGCCACCGGCCTTAACCTGGGCCTTAACGACAGTTACGCCGCCGATCTTCTCGGCAGCTGCCTTTGCTTCTTCTGGGGTGTACGCCACGATGCCAGCAAGCACGGGTACACCGTGCGCCTCGAACATATCGCGCGCCTGGTATTCAAACAGGTCCACGGTTTAGTGTCCTTCTACGTCGAAGTAGTTTCTGTACAGTCGGACACCATCGAAGACGGTGACCGGGCTGCGGAATTGCACGCACCGGCGGCCTGTTGGAAACGAGCCACGCGGCGTGATGCTCCATGGGGAACTCTAGTCCTTTGTGGGGACCGGCCCGTCCCAGACTACCGCTTATGTGAGTAAGGACACTATTCTATGGGACGTAGAAAAAGCCCTAGATTACGGGGTTTTTGCGGCCTCTGACGGGGCCGGGGAGGCAGTTTTTGAAGCCTCGGAAATAAGTTCGTAGCGGTCCCTGGTAACAAAAAACCCGACGCCGGCGGACACGTTTCCGCACGCCACGCCGCCGTTGTAGGCCGAACAACGCAGCCCGTTCCGCTCCACGTTCTGCCCCTCGGCAAGCACCGGCAGCTGGGTGATCGGGCCGGTTTTGTTTCCCTTCGGCCCATAAGCTGCCTCCATTTGTGTGACGCCGGAACGGCACCCGCCATACGTGGCAGATTCCGGGGTCAGAAGCGCGGTTCCGCCGAGATACCCCAGGCCCGTGCCGGCGCAATCGTCCTTCACGTCATCGGCTGCCGGCATGGGAAACTTCGCGAGCTCGCAGTGCGCCACGGGAACGGTGGGCAGTTTGTTGTTCGCGCCGTCACTGAAGTTGTTCTGCTCATAGGGGAGGTTGACGTGTTCACCCCGGGCCGAGGTCAGCGAACAAACGACGCTGCGGTCCTCGGTCACGAAGGACAGGATGTCTTCGCCGGCCCTGAACGGGGCAGTATCCACCAGGGCCGCCTGTTCCAGTTGTTCCAGTGCGGGCAGCGGCGGCGGAGCCACGTAGCCGGGGTCCTCAGTGGTGATGGTGCACGCCGTGCCAGCCAGCAGGAAGAAGGCGGCCAGGATCCCCAAGACAGTCCGTCGCATGGGCTCCATTATGCCGGTCCGGTGACCTTATCCGCCGGTCGGCTTCCGCACACCCTCGACGACGGCGGCAGCAGCCTCAGCTGGGTCCGTCCGGTCGAACTGCTCCTGCATCTTCCGCGCGCGCTCTTTCCAGCTGGGATTGGCCAGAATATTCTCCACGGCTTTGGCAATGGCGGCTGGCTTTGGTGAGTCCGAGTGGAGGTTTATGCCTACACCGGCATATTCCACCCGGGCGTTGACGTCGCTCTTTCCCTCGTTGATGCCCGAAACCACCAACGGAACACCCATCGACAGGCTCAGTTGCACACCTCCGAAGCCACCGTTAGTGATGAACACATCGGTGAACTCGAAGACGCGGGCGAAATCGACAAAATCCCTGACGACGATGTTGCCCTGTGGGTATTTGGCCTTGAGTGCCTCCGTTCCACGGCCGCCGGTCGCAACGATCACCAGGGCGCCCATGTCCTTCACGGCTTCGAGGGCGGGAATGATCAGTTTGTCCTGATCCAGGTTGTCCACTGTCCCTTGCGTCACCACCAAAGTGGCAGGATAGGCGGGCCATGCCTCACCGTCGACCGCCGCCGGACCGGCGGGAGTTGTGGGCCGATAGGGCAGGAGGGCTCCCACGTAATGGACTTTCGGGTTGACGTGCCTGCGCGGGAAATCGAACGACTCCGGGCCTGTCTGGATGATGGCTTCAGAACACCGATAGGGCTCGTCGGTCAACCGCCCGCGGCGGGGTACCACTTGGCCGTAGGCATCGTGCTGCCTCCGGTAGCTTTGACTGGCAGGCCTCAGGATGACCTTGTCGGAAAGAAGGCCTGCAGCAGCCTGCACCACCCGTTCCACGGGATTGCGGGGCGGCTTGAACCCAAAGAACAGCGGCGGCACCAAAGGGTCGCTCTCCATGTTCGGGATAGCTACAAAATTCACCAGGGGCTTGCCCATCAAGTGGGAAACCAGCCGGTGAACGAAATTGGAACTATCCACCACCGCAACATCGAAGGGAAAGTCCGCTTCCAACTCCCGGATGTCCTCGAAAAAATTGCTGACGTTGCTGGCAAAGATCTTTTCGCCGTCGAAACCGATCGCCAATGGGCCCTTGAGCTTAGCCCGTTCCGGATACAGTTCGTTCAGGTTGTCAGCCCGGTGCTCGATGGCCCGGTGGAAGGGGAAATGCCGGATTCCCAGGCTCTGGAGCCGGTCAGCGAAAGTGGGACCCGTGTACCAGGCAACCTCGTGGCCGCGGTCCTTAAGCCGCATCGCCACGCCTGTCATCGGGTTGAAGTGGCCGTCGATTGCCTGGCTTGCGAACAGGATCTTCACGGTAGTGCCCCGAATCTGCCGTTATGGAGACGCCCCAGCCCGGTTCCGTGGCTGCCCGCGCGTTCCTGAACTGTATGACAGACCTAGTCCTTGGACAAGGGCACGCAGCCTAGGCGTCGAGCTTGGTCAACGGCGCGTACCGCAGGAGGAGCCGCTTCTCCCCCACATCGAATTTGACCTTTGCCACGGTCTTGTCGCCGGCCCCTTCCAGTGCCAGCACCGTCCCATTGCCGAAGCTCGTGTGGTTGACCTTATCCCCCACGCTTACTGCCACAATTTCCTTCTGCGGCTGCACGCGGTTCTTCGCGATGGCCGCGGGAACGTCCGCGTTGAAACCGGCCGAAGAGTCGGCCGCCGCCCCTCGTGCCGTGCCCGCACCCCAGAAGGATCCGCTGTACCGGTTGGACCCAATGGATCCACCGCCCCAGCCGCCGCTGGACTGCCGGCTGGTGCCTTCCCGCTTCCACTCCATCAGCTCGGCCGGGATTTCCTCCAGGAACTGGCTGGCGGGGTTGTACTGGCTCTGGCCCCACATGCTGCGGACCTCGGAGCGGGTGACATATAGCCGTTTGCGGGCGCGGGTCAGGCCCACGTAGGCCAGCCGCCGCTCCTCGGCAAGTTCCTTCGGATCCGTGGCGGATCGCTGGTGAGGGAACAGCCCGTGCTCCATCCCGGTCAGGAACACCACCGGGAATTCGAGTCCTTTGGCTGTGTGGAGGGTCATCAGGGTGACCACTCCCAGCCGCTTCGCTTCCGCCACGGCGGCATCGATATCCGCACCCGGCGCGTCCGGGATCTGGTCAGCATCAGCCACCAGCGAGACCTGTTCGAGGAAGGCGCCCAGCGTCCCCTCTGGATTCTCCTGCTCGTACTCGCGGACGACGGCGACCAGTTCCGCCAGGTTTTCCACGCGGGACTCGTCCTGGGGGTCGGTGCTCGAACGCAGGCCTGCGAGGTAACCGGTCTGCTCCAATACCGCCTCGAGGGCCGCGGCAGCGCCTGAGCCTGCCGCTACCTCGGCGAGGTCGTCGAGAAGTTTCACGAAGCCCAGCACCGCGTTGACGGAACGGGTGGCCATGCCCGGGGCTTCCTCGGCACGGCGGGCCGCAGCCATGAAGGACATCCGCTCCCGCTGTGCCAGCGCGGCCACGGCGCCCTCGGCGCGGTCGCCGATTCCGCGCTTGGGTTCGTTCAGAACGCGCCGCAGGTTGACGTCGTCGTCCGGGTTAACCAGGACGCGGAGGTACGCGAGGGCGTCCTTGATTTCCTTGCGCTCGTAGAATCGCGTGCCGCCCACCACCTTGTACGGCAAGCCGACGCGCACCAGGACATCCTCGATGGAGCGGGACTGGGCGTTTGTGCGGTAGAAAATGGCGACGTCGCCGGGGCGCAGGTTGTCCTCGTCCTGGAGCCGGTCGATTTCCTTGGCAATGAACTGGGCTTCGTCGTGCTCGTTTTCGCCCACATAGCCGATGATCTTGTGGCCCTCGCCCTCGGCCGTCCACAGCCGCTTCTCGGGGCGGTTGGGGTTCCGCGAGATGACGGAGTTGGCGGCGCTGAGGATGTTCTGGGTGGAGCGGTAGTTTTGCTCCAGCTTGATGGTGCGCGCCTCGGGGTAGTCGTTTTCGAACTCCACGATGTTGCGGATGTCGGCGCCGCGGAAGGCGTAGATCGATTGGTCGGAGTCGCCCACCACAGTGAGCTCGGACGCGCCGGGCCCTTCGCCGACGATTTCGCGCACCAGCGCGTACTGGGCGTGGTTGGTGTCCTGGTACTCGTCCACCAGGACGTGCCGGAACCGCCGCCGGTAGGAATCCGCGAGCGCGGGAAATGCCCGGAACATGTAGACGGTTTCCGCGATGAGGTCGTCAAAGTCCATGGCGTTGGCCTGGCGCAGCCGCTGGGTGTAGCCCTTGAAGACGTCCGCCACGGCGGACTCGAAGGGGTCGTTGTGGTTGGCGGACAAAGCGTAGGAATCGGCATCGATGAGCTCATTCTTGAGCGCCGAGATCTTGTGCTGGATGGCCTTGGGCGCGAACTTCTTGGGATCAAGGTCAAGGCTCTTGGAAACCTGCGTGACCAGCCGGAGCGAGTCCGCTGAGTCGTAGATGGAGAAGTTGGACTTGAGGCCGATATTGGCCGCTTCTTGCCGCAGGATGCGTACGCAGGAGGAGTGGAAAGTGGAGATCCACATAATCTTCGCCCGGCCGCCCACCAGCGCCTCGATGCGCTCCCGCATTTCCGCGGCCGCCTTGTTGGTGAACGTGATGGCCAGGATCTCGCCATGGTGTGCCCGGCGGGTGGCGATCAGGTAGGCGATCCTGTTACTGAGGACACGGGTTTTGCCCGAACCTGCGCCCGCCACAATCAGCAGGGCGCTGCCGGCGTGTTTGACGGCTTCTTCCTGCTGGGGGTTGAGTCCCTGCAGGAGCTCCGCGGCGTCCGGCCGGTGGTGCGCGGCCTGGTGGGTTTCCGCGCTCCGGCCTCCCCCGCCGCCTCCCATTTCGGCGGCCGTCGCTAAGCCCTCAGGGCGCGACTTGGTGCGGGCAGCGGCCGCCGGGGCGGCCTTGAACGGTCCGTCAGAGTACGGGTCAAACAACATATCCATGGTGCCTACAAGTCTAGGCGGTGGGGCCGACACTCACTTCCGGCCTGTGGATTACTGCGAGCAAGCCCGCGCGACACGCCCATCTCCCAGGGCAGCGGGGCTCAGGCCACCGAGCCGGACTCAAGGGCCGCACGCAACTCGCGTACCGCCGTCGTGCCTCCAGCCATGAACCATTCCAGGCCGTTGATCCGGACCGTGTCCGTGGCACCGCCGGCGGCGCGGACGATCGCCTTGCCGGGGAGCCAGTCCCACTCGGGGCAGCTGTGCTGGAACCAGCACCCCAGCTGGCCGTCGGCCACCCGCCCCAGGTCGCAGGACCCGGAGCCGAGCATCCGCAGAGCCGCGGCGGAGGTTGCGGCAGCGTGCCAGGGCATAGCGCACAGCGGATCCATCAGCCACGTGGGGTGGATGTACGTTGCCGCGCCGAGCTCCGCCACCGGGGTGCCGTTGCGGGATCCGTTGTTGTCGCGGAAGATCCCCAGGCTCTCGCCGTTCAGGGTCGCCTGCCGCGTGCTGCCGCCCAGCCAGAGCTTGTCCTCTTCCGGCTGGAAAATAGCTCCGAGCAGCACGTCCGATGAGTCCTTAAGCGCGATGGCCGAGCACCAGTAGGTGGAGCCGTGCAGGAAGTTGTACGTGCCGTCCACGGGGTCGATGACCCAGGTCCGCCCGCTGGTTCCCCGCACCGAGGCGCCTTCCTCACCCAGGATGCCGTCCTCGGGGCGGCAGCGGCGGAGCTGTTCGAGGACGTACGCCTCAGCCGCATGGTCCGCGGCCGTCACCACGTCAGAAACCGAGGTTTTCTGCTGGGACTGGAGGCCGGCCATACGCATCAGCAGCGCCAACTGCCCCGCCTCCCGGACCAGCGCGGATGCCAGCTGGTAGTCGTCCAGTGAGGAATCAAGTTCAACAGCGCTATGCCGGCCTATGGTCATGCACCCAGTTTATGGGGCGGGATAATGGTGGCATGGCCAAGACACCTGCGCAGCGGATCAAGAAGCACGGCTCCAAGGCGGCTGTTCCGCAGCACCACCTCCCGCCGGTGATCAATCCCACCACTGACCGGTCCCCGCAGACAGCCCGGAACAACAGCAACCTGATCGTCATTGCCGGGGTCGTGGCCAGCCTGTTCCTGTTCTGGTACGTCCACCTGCTGACCCTGGACCAGCTGCGGCAGCTCGCCAGCGGGCTGGCTATGCCGGATTCACTGGTAGGTGGCTTCGACACCGCTTACGTCGGCGAGCTGCATACTGCCATGAACGACGACGCCCGCGGCCAGCTCAACTACGTGCAC
Organism: Pseudarthrobacter sp. NPDC055928; assembly: GCF_042270935.1. NCBI lineage: Bacteria > Bacillati > Actinomycetota > Actinomycetes > Micrococcales > Micrococcaceae > Pseudarthrobacter > Pseudarthrobacter sp. NPDC055928. The sequence continues at coordinate 53,932 of NZ_JBHJZH010000008.1, read as the reverse complement.
AAGACCGCGGGCACCCTGTTCCCGCTCATTTTTGGTTTCACGTGGCTCTTGTTGATCGGCACGAACGTGGCCAGGAAGGCCCTCCGTTGGGCCCTCTGGGCAGTGCCGCTGCTGTTCGTGGTAGTCCGGTTGTGGGGCAACGTCGCCATCGACACGGCGCTGGCCGCAGGAACGCCCGACGCCGGCCAGGTCGCCTTGGCGTCCAGCCTCACCGTCGCGGGGTGGGTGCTGTTCGTCCTCAGCCTGCTGGCCGGGGCGGCGGCAGTGTTCCTGGGCAAGCGGCCGCGGCAGAAAGCCAACTCCCCATCGACTGCTCCGTAACAGCCCTTTTGAGCTCCCTAAACGGCGTTTACGGAGCAACGGATGGGTGAAGGCGGCGCTCCTGCCGGTGCCTGTGCACCCGTTGCGCGACCACCAGCCCGGCGGCCGCCATTCCCACGGTGACGGGATAGCCCATCAGCCGCTCCAGCGTGCCGGGTTCGGGAACGTCCATCCTTGTCAGTCCACCAGTAACCAGCGCGGCGGCGGACACCACGCCGCACGCCAGGATGAACCATCCCAACGGTGTCTGGTTCAGCCACAGTATGCCCAGCACAAGCAGTGCCGCGGCCCCGGCGATAAAATACATCACTGCACCGGCAAAATGCCAGGCTGAGCCAACGTCCTCGGGAACCAGCCCCACGATGACTGTGCCTGCTCCCGCGATCCCGGTCAGTGCCCGCATCCAGAGGGCCGCCAACCAGGGCTTCCTGCGCCCCGGATGGACGCGCACACCCGCCCGGGCGGCGATGCACAACAGCCCGGAACTCAGCAGCAGCGCCCCGAGGAGCATGCCCAGCCCCTGGACGACGAACGAGGCGTTCATGAGCCAATGCAGCGGCGAGCACACGTCCCGGCCGTCGTAGATCCCGCAATGAACCGCGCCCAGGTCACTGATGTAGCCAGTCCGTCGGTCATAGGGCTGCGGTCCGGCCCACGCCCCGATCACCGCTGTTTCCGCGGCAAAATACTGCAGGACGCTCAGGACGGACCAGGCACCGACGTACTGGCGGGTGGAGGCCGTGTCCGGGATGTAAACGGCGGCTGGAGCGGACGTCGGGCCTGATCTCATGCCAAGAGCGTAGTACGGCCTCCCACCTTGTATGCTTATATCCGTGTCCGGACGGACCGGCCCTGCCGGTACAGCGGATGCGCGCCCTCGTAGCTCAGTGGATAGAGCACGGCTCTCCTAAAGCCGGTGTCGTTGGTTCGATTCCAATCGAGGGCACTTGAACCTTCCTGAACCCCAGGCTCCCGGGCAGACGGGGGCGGATTTTGATCTCCGCGCCTACCTGCTCGGTCCGTCGCAGGCTGCACGCTGGGCCGTTGAACGGCAGCTGCTGGACCGGACGGCAGGCACCCGCGGAACCTTTTCCGGCGTCGTACTTTTTTCCTCCACGGACGACGGCGGCCTGCACCTTCGCGAAGAGGGCACCATGCGCTGGCCTACCTTCACGGGCCCGGCCTCCCGCGAGTACCTTCTCAAGCCCGCTGAACAGCGTGATGCGATGGACGTGTTTTTCGCCGACGGGCGGCCCTTCCACCGGATGAGCTTCACGCCGGAAGCGAACCTGGACAACCACTGGTGCGATCCCGACACCTACCGGGTGGCGTATGCGCTGGAGGGCCCGGACCGGTTCAGCTACACCTGGGACGTCCGCGGACCCAGCAAGGACCTGCTGCTATCGTCCACGTTGAACCGGCTAGGCTCGAAACCGTGAAAGCCCGCATCGTTGTGTCCGCCGTCTGTGTCTTCGACGCCGCCGGGCGGCTCCTGACCGTCCGCAAACGCGGCACCAGCATGTTCATGCACCCCGGCGGCAAGCCCGAACCAGGCGAAACCGCCGCCCACGCTGCAGCCCGGGAGCTCCAGGAGGAAGTGGGGATCATCGTGGATCCGGACGAGCTACAGCTGATGGGCGTGTGGATCGCGGACGCCGCCAACGAGGCCTCCACCGACATTGAGGCAACCGTGTTCACCGCTCCGGGGACGTGGACGGCGCACCCCTCGGCCGAGATCGACGAGATCCGCTGGCTTGACCTGGCCGCCCTGGATCGGGGTGCCCGGCTGCCCGGGGACCTCGCGCCGCTCCTGACGGACCACATCCTGCCAGAACTGGCCACACTGCGCCCCGGCCCAAGTAGGTAGCAGCAAGTGTCATTTTGACGGCTCAAAACGACACTTGCTGCTACCTAGTTGGGCAACGCCGCTAGAACTCCGGAACGGCTTCCGCGGCCACCGCAGTGGCCTCCGCGAACTGCGTCCGGTACAGCTCCGCATAGCGGCCCTCGGCCGCCAGCAGCTCCGTGTGCGTTCCGCGCTCCACGATCTGGCCGTCCTCGACTACCAGGATCACGTCGGCAGCGCGGATGGTGGACAGCCTGTGGGCAATCACGACGGCGGTGCGCCCTTCGAGCGCCGCACTCAAGGCCGCCTGCACGGCAGCTTCGTTGGTGGAATCGAGTGCGGCAGTCGCCTCATCGAGGATGACCACCCTGGGCTGGGAAATGAGCAGCCGGGCGATGGTGAGCCGCTGGCGTTCACCGCCGGAAAGACGGTATCCCCGCTCCCCCACCACGGTATCCAGGCCGTCGGGAAGGGACCGGATCATCGTCTCGAGGCGGGCCTGCCGGATGGCTTCCCACATGTCGTCGTCGGTGGCATCCGGCTGGGCGAGCCGGAGGTTGGAGGCGATGCTCTCGTGGAAGAGGTGCCCGTCCTGGGTCACCATGCCCAGGGTGTCACGCAGGGAATCGAAGGTGGCGTCGCGGACGTCCAGCCCCGTCCCCGGAATGGTGCCGCCGAGCCGCACGGCGCCGGAGTCGACGTCGTAAAGCCTTGAAAGCAGCTGGGCAATGGTGGACTTTCCAGCACCGGAGGAGCCCACCAGGGCCACGGTCTGCCCTGGTTCCACCCGGAAGCTGACGCCGTGCAGCACTTCTTCGCCGCCGCGCGTGTCAAGGGTGGACACTTCTTCAAGGGAGGCCAGTGACACCTTGTCCGCCGAAGGGTAGGCGAAACGGACGTCGTGGAATTCCACGGAAACGGGTCCCTTCGGTACCTCGACGGCGTCGGGCTTCTGCTGGATCAGTGGCTTCAGGTCCAGGATTTCGAAGACCCGCTCGAAGCTGACCAGGGCACTCATGATTTCCACCCGGGCATTGGACAGCGCAGTCAGCGGTGCGTACAGGCGCGTCAGCAGCAGCGCGAGCACCACCACGTCGCCCGGAGCAAGCTGGCCGGATATGGCCAGCACACCGCCCAGTCCGTAGACCAGGGCAAGGGCGAGGGCCGAAACCAGGGTCAGCGCCGTGACGAAGGTGAACTGCAGCATAGCCGTGCGGACGCCGATGTCACGGACCCGGCCGGCCCGGACCGCGAACTCATGTGATTCCTCGTCCGGACGGCCGAACAGCTTGACCAGCGTGGCGCCAGGGGCGGAGAAGCGCTCTGTCATCTGGGTGCCCATGGCGGCGTTATGTTCGGCGGCTTCGCGGCGGAGGTCAGCAAGGCGGGAACCCATGCGGCGTGCGGGGATCAGGAAGATCGGCAGCAGGACCATGGCCAGCACGGTGACCTGCCAGGACGTGCCGAGCATAACGATCAGCGTCAGGACCAGCGCCACGACGTTGCTGACCACCCCGGACAGGGTCCCGGCGAAGGCGGACTGCGCGCCGATGACGTCGTTATTGAGGCGGCTGACCAGGGCGCCGGTCCGGGTGCGGGTGAAGAACGCAATTGGCATCTTCTGCACGTGGTCAAAGACCTTGGTGCGCAGGTCCACGATCACGCCTTCGCCGATGGTGGAGGACAGCCAGCGGCTGACCAGCCCCAGGCCGGCTTCGGCCACGGCCACGACGGCGATCAGCACGGCCAGCCGGATGACTTGGTCCGTGCCTGCCTGGGCCACGATGGCGTCAACCACCTGGCCAGCCAGGACAGGCGTGGCTACTGCCAGGAAGGCCATCACAACCGACAGCGTCACGAAGGCGATCAGCTTTCCGCGGTGCGGGCGGGCAAAGCCCAGAACCCGTTTCAGGGTTTCCTTGGAGAAGGGCTTGGAGCCGCTCTTTGCGCGGGTGATGCTGTACAAGGTGTGCCAGGCGGCGCCATCCATGCTCATAGCTGCTGCCCCGTCGCGCCGGTCATCAATTCAGTTACCATTCCATCTTCCACATTCCACCGGACGTCGAGCTGAACGTTTTCGAGCAGCCTCCGGTCATGGGTTACCAACAACAAAGCGCCCTCATAACTTCCCAGGGCCTCCTCCAACTGTTCGATGGCCGGGAGGTCAAGGTGGTTGGTGGGCTCGTCCAGTACCAGCAGGTTGACGCCGCGGGCCTGCAGCAGGGCCAGTGCGGCCCTCGTCCGTTCCCCGGGTGAGAGGGAATTCACGGGGCGGGCCGTATGGTCCGCCTTCAGCCCGAATTTGGCCAGCAGTGTGCGGACATCCGCCGCCGTCAGGTTCGTGAGGACGGCCTCGACGGCGTCTGCCAGGGTGAGGTGGCCAGCCAAAAGTCCGCGGGCCTGGTCAATTTCTCCGATGGCCACCGAGGCACCCATGGCTGCGTTGCCGGAGTCGGGTGCCTGGACGCCCAGGAGCAGCCGCAGCAACGTCGACTTGCCCGCTCCATTGGGTCCGGTGATGCCGATCCGCTCCCCTGCGTTGAGCTGGAGGTTGACCGGGCCCAGCGTGAAGTCGCCCTGCTTGACCACTGCGTCCCGCAGCGTTGCCACCACAGCGCTGGAGCGGGGCGCCTGGCCGATGGTGAACTGCAACTGCCATTCCTTCCGCGGTTCCTCCACCACGTCCAGCCGGGCGATGCGGGACTCCATCTGCCGGACCTTCTGGGCCTGCTTCTCGGAGGACTCGGTGCTCGCGGCGCGGCGGATCTTGTCGTTGTCGGGGCTTTTCTTCATGGCGTTCCGCACGCCCTGGGAACTCCACTCACGCTGTGTCCGGGCGCGCGAAACGAGATCCGCCTTCGTGGAGGCGAACTCCTCGAAGCGTTCCCGTGCGTGGCGGCGGGCCACGGCCCGTTCCTCCAGGAAGGCCTCGTAACCGCCGTCGTAGACCGCCACCGAGTTCTGGGCCAGGTCCAGTTCCACAATGGTGGTGACGCAGCGGGCCAGGAATTCGCGGTCGTGGGACACCAGCACCACACCGCCCCGCAGTCCTTGCACAAATGCCTCGAGTTTGGCCAGGCCCGCGAGGTCAAGGTCGTTGGTGGGCTCGTCCAACAGCACAATGTCGAAGCGGCTGAGCAGCAGGGCGGCAAGGGCAACACGGGCGGCCTGGCCGCCGGAGAGGCCTGTCATGGGAGCGTCAGTGCCGGTCTCCAGCCCCAGGTCTGCAAGCACTGGAGGGATGCGCTCGTCCAGATCGGCTGCCCCGGAGGCCATCCAGCGGTCAAAGGCCAGGGAGTAGGCGTCGTCGGCCCCGGGGGCACCGGAACCCAGGGCCTCGGCGGTGGATTCCATCTCCGCCGTCGCCTGGGCGCACCCGGTCCGGCGTGCGATGTAGGCTGCAACCGTTTCGCCCGCCAGGCGTTCGTGCTCCTGCGGCAGCCATCCCACGAAGGCATCGGCAGGGGCCAGGCTGACGGAACCGCCCTGCGGCTGGTCGACTCCCGCCAGCAGCCGCAGCAGGGTGGACTTACCGGCGCCGTTGGCTCCCACTACCCCCACAACGTCACCAGGGGATACGGTCAGGGAAAGCTTGGAGAAGAGCGTCCGGTGGTCGTGGCCGCCGGAAAGGTCTTTGGCAACCAGGGTTGCAGTCATGGGGTCGATCCTCTCGATGCTGCCGGACGGCGGGGACCCCGCTGGGGCGCTGGCGCGGAATGACGCCCGGGACTCCGCCAGAAAACCGCGGGAAACCGCGGGAAATCCGGGTGCTACCGCCCTGCTCGTGACGGGGGCATAAAAGAACCCGCTGGTCCGGACTTGGGGGGTGTACGGACCAACGGGCTCGACCATCGAGCATAGTCGAATCGACACTCCGCGTAAAATCGCCAAGGGTTCCGCAGGCTAAAATTGAGGCATCCGTCCGTTCTGAAGAGAGCACTTCATGCCCCTCCCCGCCAAGGCGTTCCAGCGCTGGCTGCAAGGCATTGCGCCCAACGCCAGCACGGCCGATGTCTGCCGGATCTCCGGGATCAAACGGACCACCTTGGCCCAGCAGTTGGTCCGCGGGAAGGTCGCCGAGGCCACCGTGGTGAGCATCAGCCGCGCGTATGGCGTCAATCCGGTCTCGGCCCTCGCCGGCTTCGATGCCTACCGCGACCTGGCTCCGACAGTCCCACCCACGAGGTGTGAACTGGTCAGCCAGATCTCCACGCCTGACCTCCTGCGCGCAGTGCTGGCCCGCTCGGCGGTGGATCCAGCCGGCCAGACCTCGGCCGAGCCGCCCCCGCTGAGCCCGGCACCGCATGCCACTTCCGTCAAGAACTGGGTTGAGGCAATCGACGACGGCGAGCTGAGGCACCGTGTCTCGGCCGCCACCGGCGTCGCCCCCCAAAACTACTCGGCCCAACTGAGCGCGAACCGGCTCTCCCCCGAGCTGGCCATCGCAACTTCCCTGGCCGCAGGCGTGGGCGCGGCAGGCGGGCTGGTGGCCACGGGACTGATCACCGAGGCAGAAGCTGGCTGGTCGGCGGACGCCCGCCAGGCCGCCTTGGACAGCCTGCCCGACGGCGAACTGACCACGTTGGCCGGCGACCGGCTGCAGGCCTTGGGCAAAACCTTGAAGCGCCAGGAACACGACCAACAACAAACCGACAAGATCTGGGAGAACCTCGGATGATCGAGATCCTTCAGTGGTCCACCCTGGCCATCTGCGCCCTGGTTGCCATCGCCAGAGTTCCAAGCATGCTGAGAGGTGAAAACCGGACGCTGTTCTGGATCTTTGCGCTCATGACCCTGGCCATCATCCTCAGCATCGAGGCGCCCTACGTGGCCATAGACCAGGCGCTGGGCGGATTCAATGTGGCAAACCTCATCCTGCGCTTTGTCATCTTCGCCGCCATCCTCTGCGTGGGCATCCGTGTCACCCGGGGTTTCGGCGCCACCGATGGCTACCGGCTGTTGACCGGCCCTGTCGGAATGATGGCGCTGGCCCTGGTGTCGCTGGCCGTTATTGGTTTGTTCATCATGATCGACTCACAGGGTTCGTCCGCGGGGTTGGCCGGAATATCGCGCAAGGGCGGTCCGGATGCCGTGCTGGTGGAATACTACGGTGCGGCTGGCAGGGCGTACCCCACGTACGTGTCCCTGGTGCTGTTGCCTGCAATGGTGCGGGCAGTCCGCGGTTCGCTGCCGCTACCCATCCGCACCGCGGCCTTCCTGCTGGCCGTCGGAGCAGTGGCCATCGCCTTAACGCTGTTCTTCCCTCTTATGCCGTCCAGCTGGGGGCCGGCCAAATTCATGATCAACTACACGGCAGTGCTGTGCTTCGTTGTGGGACTGGCGATCATCTGGGCGGCCAAGGTCGGTTATGGTCGCAACGCGGCAAAACAGAGGACTTTTACTGAAAAGTAACCTCGACAAATTCACAAAATCATTAGAATATGAAACAATCATGAATGTGTGAAGGCGAGGCGCAGGGCGTTTACGAACGGGGATAAATTCTTAGACGTTGCGCCTCGGATGTCTTCACGCGCATTGGGGGGATGAGTGGTGGCGGCCGTTGGGGACCGCCCCCACTCAGCCTATTTAATCGCCGCGTGGTTCGCGGCCCGCACTCCGGTCCCGGCAGCCCGCCCCAGTTCACGCTGCACCATTGGAAGCACCTCGGTACCCAGCAATTCGATCGCTTCGAGCACGGTTGCCTGCGGGACTGAGGACAGGTCCAGTTGGAAGATCTGCCGGTCGTGCTGCAGATGGCCGTGCATCCTGACGATTTTTTCGGCCACCTGCTCCGGGTTACCTACGAACAATGCGCCGCCGGGCGCCGCCTCCATGTTGTAGGTGACTCCGCTGGGGGTGGGAAATCCCCGTTCTGCCGAGATCCGGCGCATGGTGTCCATCCAGTACGGCCGGAAGGCCTCCTTGGCCCTGCCTGTTGCAGCTGGTGTGTCCCGCAGCACCAGCCCGGGGGCACTGACGCCCACCTTGAGTCCGGCGGCTCCATGTCCATGCTCGACGGCGGTCTGCCGGTAGAGCGCCGCATGGCGCTCGAAGTTCCGTACCGATCCACCCAACAAGGCGTACATCACGTTCTTGCCCAGGGCTGCGGCCCGCACTGTCGACTGAGGTGTTCCACCAGTGGCGATCCAGATGTCCAGCTCACGGCGGCCGTCCTCCGCCGGGAAGGGGCGCGGCAGGATCTGCGCCTCATGCAGGCCGGAACGGAACTTGCCGCTCCAGGTAATCCGCTCCTGCGCATTGAGCCGGAGCAGCAACTCCAACTTCTCCTCGTAGAGGGCGTCATAGTCCTCCAGGCGCGCCCCGAACAGTGGATACGACTCGATGAAGCTACCGCGGCCCGCCGTAAGTTCCGCACGGCCCTGGCTGATCAGGTCGATCGTGGCGAACTGCTGAAAAACCCGCACCGGGTCCTCGGTACTGAGGACCGTGACTGCGCTTCCCACTTTGATTTGCCGGGTCTGCGCCGCAACGGCCGCCAGCACCGTGGACGGCGACGTGACGGAGTAGTCGGCGCGGTGGTGCTCCCCGACGCCAAAGTAGTGAAGTCCTACCTCGTCGGCGAGGCGGGCCCTCTCCAGGAGATCCTGGGTGTTCTGTTCAGGAGAGACCACAGTGCCGCGTACGGGATCGCGGTGGATATCGCCGAAGGTGAAGATTCCTAGTTCCATGCCTTATCCAAGCAATAGATGCATTTGCATATTCCCGCAGGCGGAATCAGGGGAACGGATCCTCAGCCAGGAGCGGGCGTAAAGCCGGCTGGTGGCGTCAACGGACGAACCTCAACGTGACCAGTTGGAAGGGGCGCAGGGCCAGCGTGACGCCGCCATCCCCGGCCGGTGCCACGCCTGGCGCTTCGACGGGCCGTTCCAGCAGGTCAGTGGCGTACGCCTTGGCGACCGGGAAATTCGCCGTAAGTAGCCCGGCCGAACGCTGGCCCAGGGACTCGTAAAGCCGGACGATGACATCCCCCGAGCCGTCCTCGGCCAGCTTCACGGCCTCGATAACCAGCGCGGCGTTGCCCACGGTGAACAGCGGTTCCGCCGGTTTGGCGCCGCGCACCATCCGCGGTGCCAGGTTAGTTCGATACCCTTCCTCCACGGCCTCGGCGATACCGGCACCCGGGCGGATGGTGACCGTCAGTTCGTGATGTCCGCGGTCAGCAGCAGGATCGGGAAACTTGGGGGCCCGCAGGAGTGATAGCCGGACGGTAGTGGTGGTCCCGCCGTCGTCCTCCCGGATGTTCCTGGTGACGTCATGCCCATAGGTGGACGAGTTGGACACTGCCACGCCGTAGCCCGGCTCGGCCACATGGATCCATCGGTGGGCGCAGATCTCGAACTTGGCAGCTTCCCACGAGGTATTCACATGCGTGGGCCGGAAGACGTGGCCGAACTGCGTTTCGGAGGCCGATCGGTCCGCCCGGACATCCAGTGCGAATCCGAGCTTGAGGAGCTTCTCGCTCTCCTGCCAATCGACGGCCGTAGTGATTTCCAGTGAATCGCTGCCTAGTGCCAGAACAATCCGCTGGGTGACCGGCGAGGACCCGGCGACACGCTCCACCACGACGACGGCGGACTGGCCGTGGGTCTCCACCCGAACAGCCTGGGCCTGGTCCAGCCGCGTGACGTTACGCCGGTAGAACGCGTCGATGTCCCACGCGTCCCACTCGTTGGGGGTGTCCCGGTGCAGTTCCAGCAAGTTGCCGCGCTGGCCGGGAGCTATGGCTTCCCGTCCGCTGGCGTAATCCGAGAGGGACGCGATCAGGCCGTCAGCATCCAGGACTGCGCGGATGACGCCGTTGTCCAGCACGTACCCGCCGTCCTGCTCCGATACCGTCGCTGGTTGTCCGGCTGCCAGCCGTTCGGCGGCACCCAGCGCGGGGACGCCGTCACGGGCGTGGGGGGCGGCGTTGAGCAGGAAATCATGGGGGCCTTCGCCCAGCAAGGCGGCCGCTGCCTCCGCGATCAGGGCTTCGAGGCCGGCGCTGATGGCAGCATAGTTCCTTTCGGCATCTTGGTGGACCCAGGCGATGGAGCTGCCGGGCAGGATGTCGTGGAACTGCTGGAGCAGCACGAGGCGCCAGAGCCGCTTGAGTTCCGCTGCCGGGTAGGTGAATGACCCGCCCGTGCGGACGGTTGCGGTAGCGCACCAGAGTTCGGCCTCGCGGAGCAGGTGCTCGCTGCGGCGGTTGCCGCGCTTGGTCTGGGCCTGACTGGTGTACGTGCCGCGGTGGAGTTCAAGGTACATTTCGCCCACCCACACGGGAAGGGCGCTGTACTCCTCCTCGGCCTTGGCAAAGAAGCTTTCGGCGGAGCCCACCCGGACCTTGGGCGATCCTTCAAGGTCAGCGGTGCGGTGGGCGGCGGCCAGCATCTCGCGCGTAGGTCCGCCGCCGCCGTCGCCATAGCCGAACGGAACCAGGGAGGTGCTGCCGCGCCCGTGGTCGCGGTAGTTGCGTTCGGCATGCGCCAAATCCCGTGCGCTGAGCTCGGAGTTGTAGGTGTCCACTGGCGGGAAGTGCGTAAAGAGCCGCGTCCCGTCGATCCCTTCCCAGTTGAACGTGTGGTGCGGCATCCGGTTGATCTGGTTCCAGGAGATCTTTTGCGTGAGGAACCAGCGGCTGCCTGCCGATTTGACGATCTGCGGCAGTGCGGCTGAGTAGCCGAAGGAATCGGGCAGCCAGGCTTCACGGCATTCAATGCCGAACTCGTTGAGGAAGAAGCTCTTGCCTTCGACGAACTGCCGGGCCATGGCTTCGCCGCCGGGCATATTGGTATCCGATTCCACCCACATTCCGCCCACCGGCACGAACTGGCCGGCCTTGACCTTCTCCCGGATGCGGCCAAACAGCTCCGGGTAAAACTCTTTCATCCAGGCAAGCTGCTGGGCCGAGGAGCAGGAGAACACAAAGTCCGGGTCCTCATCCATCAGCGCCACGACGTTGGAAAATGTCCGGGCACATTTGCGGATGGTTTCCCGCACGGGCCAGAGCCAGGCGGAGTCGATGTGGGCGTGTCCGGTGGCCACCAGTTGGTGCGCCGAGGCATACGCAGGCCTGGAAAGCACCTCTACGAGCACCTGGCGCCCGGCTGCGGCCGTTCCGGCAATGTTGTCCGGGTCCATGGCGTCCATCATCCGCTCGAGCGCGCGGAGGATTTCGTGGCGCCGCGGCTGCTCCATGGGCAGCTCATGCATCAGCCCTGAAAGGGTCCAGATGTCCTGCTGGAGCTCCCACACCGTCTGGTTGAGTTCCGCGATGGCGATGTGGCCAAGGCGGTACTGCGGCGCAGTGCCTGCTGTCGCCTTGTCTCCGTAAGGAGTGGCCGCGAAGGTCCAGCCCTGCGCGACGTCAGGGTTGGCCGCAGCCTCAACGTAGAAGTCCACGGCCATGCCGCTGCCAAGAAGTTTGAGCGGGATGTACTGGTTCCGCGGCGAGATGGCCTTGATGATGGTGCCATCCGGACGCCATGCGATCCCCTCGCACTGGAAGCCTGGCGCCTCGGTGGTGAAACCAAGGTCCACCACGATTTCCACTGTGGTGTCAGGATCGGTTCCCCAGGACTGAGGGACGTCGCCCTGCAGCCTCAGCCACTTCGTCCCCCAGGGTTTGCCCCACGCGGCACCCGGCTCCTGGGGCACGAAGTCGTGCCGTAGCGCCTCCATCACAGTCACGGGCTCGTCCGGCACGTCCCAGGTGCTGAGGTTCAGTGGGACGGTGCGTGTGTAGACAGCGGGGATGATCCGTTCGCGCACGAAACGGTCCAGGCGGACTTCCGTGATCCGGCGGTCGTCATGCAATGTAAGCCCTCTTTAACGCTTGAAACTGGATCAAAGTGTCCATTCGATGGATAAAATCTACTGCGTCGTAGCTTAATAACCAAGCCTCGGCGGGTCCGGCTGCGTGCCAGTTGCTTATCCTCGAAGTTCCGCCGGATCCTCGGCCGGAACAGGGACGGTGATCCTGTGCTGCCCGGCGTAAACGTTCAGGCTTGTCCCCCGGCTGAACCCCGCCAAGGTCATTCCGGACGCCTCGGCGAGTTCTACCGCCAGGCTGGAGGGCGCGCTCACGGCAGCCAGCACCGGGATGCCAGCCAGGGCCGCTTTCTGGACGAGCTCGAAGGACGCCCGCCCGGATACCTGGAGCACCAGTCCGGACAGCGGAAGCATCCGTTCCCGCAACGCCCAGCCAACAACCTTATCCACGGCGTTGTGCCGGCCAACATCCTCGCGGAGGCACAAAAGCTGCACCCCGCCGTCGTCCTCTACCCTGAACAGCCCGGCGGCGTGCACTCCCCCGGTGACGTCGAACACCGCCTGCGCCTCGCGGAGACGGTCCGGCAGCGACGCGAGGACTTCCGCGGGCACCGAGACCGGGTCCTCGGCAGGGCTGTAGTGCGATGACTTCCGCACGGCTTCGATCGAATCGGTGCCGCAGATGCCGCACGAACTGGACGTATAGACGTTACGGCCGATCGTCGGGACGTCCACGTCCGGACGCAGCTGTGCCTCCACGACATTGAACGTCTGCACGCCGTTTTCGTCCTCCCCGGCACAGAACCGCAACGACACCAGCTGCTCAGGAGTCCAGATGATCCCCTCGGACACCAGGAACCCGGCAACGAGGTCAAAGTCATCGCCTGGAGTGCGCATCGTGACCGAGAAAGACAGGGAGCCCAACCGGATCTCCAAGGGTTCCTCCACGGCCAGGGTGTCTTCCCTGTGCCGTATGGGGAACTCGAGGGCCTGGGGGGACCCGTCCAGCACGTACCGGTGGACCTTGCGGCGCTGCGTCACACGGCCCATAGCTGTGCCCCGTCCTGCCGGCGGAAGCCATGCAGTATGTCCCGTTGCTGCCGTCGATGGCCAGGGTGCCTGTTCATGACTCCATCATTGCAAGGGCAAGGGCACTAAGCCAGCGGCGCCACGGTCAGCCCAGCAGCGCGCTCCAGTCCACCGGGCCTGCCGGTGCCGCGGGCTTGGAGCCGGCCTTCCGGGCAGCCCGTGCAGGGGTCTTGGCCTTGGTTCCGGGTTTTTCTCCGGTGGCGAGCGGCGGCCCCCACGGCAGCGCGAATGCCGGGACTGCTTCACCGAGCTGCACCCCGTGGGGCGGCACCACCATCACACCGTGGGCGGACGCCAACCCCCGCATCATGCCGGGGCCGGTGTGCTGGGCCGGCGACGCCATGCCGTACAGCAGCCGGAACGGGATCAGCCGGGTACGGCCGGGATCAGGCTCGATGGTGGTTCCGGAGGGGACTTCCTGTATTTCCGGCATGGACCCGTGGCCAAGTGCCGCGAGTAACGGCGCGCCTACGGTGGACAATGCCATCATGGCGGCCAGGGGGTTTCCGGGCAGCCCGAGAACAAACCGTCCGTCGGGCAGCTCCGCGAGGACAGCGGGATGGCCGGGCCGCATGGCGATCCCGTCGATGACCAGCCGTCCACCCAGTTCGGCGACGGCCTGGCGCAGGTGGTCAGTTCCCGATCTGCCGGTACCGCCGGTGGTGATGACGACGTCGGCAGGCACGACGGCGGGAACCTCACCGCCGGGCTCGGCGACGTCTTCCAAGGCAGTGAGCCAGTCTTCGTAGGAGTCGCCGATCTTTTCCTGCCCGGCGGGAATGCCCCCCAGCATTTCCACGACTGCAGCCAGCTGAGGACCAAATGTGTCACGGACCTGCCCGGGCGCCGGCAGTCCATGGGTCACCACTTCGGAGCCGGTCAGCAGGAGTTTGACCACCGGCTTGCCTTGCACCAGGAGGTCGTCATGGCCGGAAAGGGCCGCCACGGCAAGGTGGGCGGGATTGAGGGTAACTCCTGCCTTGACAAGCACGTCACCCACGGCCGCTTCCTCCCCGGCTTTCCTGATGTGCTGGCCGTTCTTCGGTTCGCCGGGGCGGGCGCCGCCGCCAACCATCAGGACCGGGAGGCCGTCGTCGTCAGTGCCCAGCACTGCGCTTTCGCTGCGGAGCACGGCCTTGGCACCGGCCGGGATCAGGCCACCTGTGACAATGGGGCTGGCCTGGTGCGGCGCCAGCCGCTGCCCGGCCTCGGCCAGGATCCAGGGGCCGCTGCCGTTGACCGCCCAGCCATCCATGGCGGACGAGGCGTAGTGCGGCATCTCCTGGAGGGCTGTGATGTCCTCGGCAAGCGTCCGGCCAAGGGCCTGCTGCAACGGAACGCGTCCCGGGGGTATCGGCACGGCGCAATCGAACGCAGCCTGTCGGGCCTCTTCCCAGGTGTGGGCCAGATGCCTGGTTTTTTCGTCGTGAGTGTCCTGCCTGGGTGCGTCGTCGTTGTCGCCGGGGGCAGCCGTCATTCGCGCGGAGTCCCGGCGGATTCAGAATCGTAGTCCACGGCCAGGGACCGTGCCACGTCCATGGCAGCGGACATTGACGCGGTGTCCGGCGCCTTCCCCGAGCCTGAGGCCAGGCCGGCGGCGAAGCCTGCGATAAAGGTGGTCAGGGGCGCTGCGGGCCGCACTACCGAATGTGCAGCCACTCCGGCGAGCGAGAGGATGGCATTGACGTCTATCTGGACGTCTTCGAGTTCGTAGGCCTGAAGGAGCGCCCTGCACCATTCTTCCAGCGTCTCATCCTGGCTCTTCACTGTATGCCTCCCATTCAACTGCGGCCATGCAGGTCCGGTACCTCATCGTGGTTCCCGGCCGGCCACTCCAAGCGCGGCGGCATCATCCCAGGTGTCTACGTCATCCGTAGAGCCCGCCGGGACGGTGACAAGCTGCACGTCCAGCCTAGCAAGGAGAGCGGATACTGAACCGTTCATTAAGGCCCCGCGGGAGTCAAGGTCCTGTACTGAACGGTGGAGTGCGGGAGTGCTGTAAAAGCCCACCAGGGGTTGGCGGTGGCCATCCGGCGAAATGGCCATGGCGCCGTCGCCAGGACCAAGCGACCGCCGAAGGGCATCAATGGCCTGGCCCACCCTGGGCATGTCGCAGGCCAGCAAGAGCGTGAAGGGAGGACGCGGCCCCGCGGTTCCATCGAGCGCGGCCAAGCCTGCTGCAATGGCCGACGCCGGACCGGCAAACGGCGGTTCTTCCCGGCACCTGAGGACCCCCTCGGGCAGGGGGCCCGGGTCCGGGCCGACCACCACGACCCTCCGGGCACCCCCGGCTGCTGCGAGGGACCGCTGCAGGAGGGTGGCGCCGTCGTAAATCAATGACTGCTTGGGGACGCCACCCAGACGGGACGAACGGCCGCCCGCAAGGATTACCGCGTCAAATTCGTATGTATCAGGAGCCACCACTCCAGCCTAGCGGGGCGGGAATTATCCGTGCTTTCAGCCGGGTCAGGCAGCCCGTTCAGGCAACAGGAAGGGATCCCACGCCGGTGTGGGTTTCTCCAGCTCCTTGATTTGCCAGATGGTCCCATGCGGTGGTTCCGGGGTGAACCGGAGCTTCCACCCCATCTCCCCCGGCGTGTGGTCGCCTTTGACGTTGTTGCAGCGCAGGCAGGCGGCCACGAGGTTTTCCCAGGAATCTGCACCGCCGCGGGACTTGGGCTGGACGTGGTCAATGGTGTGGGCTGCTTTTCCGCAGTAGGCGCACCGGTGTCCGTCCCGGCGCAGCACGCCACGGCGGCTCACGGCGGTGGTCTGGTTGTACCGGGGGCGGATGTAGCGGTTCAGGAGGATCACGGACGGGCGGCCCAGAATCTCCTGTGGCCCCACTACGGGGTCCTCGCCTTCGGCTACAACGCTTGCCTTCCCCGTGAGCACAAGGACCAGCGCCCGGCGGAAGGTGATTACCGCCAGCGGTTCATATCCAGCATTCAGAACGAGAGTGCGCATGCACGTACCTCTTCACGGCCGCACCCGTCAGGGGCGCGAGGGCCGGCTGCCCTCGGCATGTCCGGGCTATGGATCGACACCACAAGAGTAAACAAAGAAACCCGGGATCAACTAATCCATGGTTTCGGGGTGCGCCCGTGTCGATCGCCTCTTACCGGGTCTGGGCCCGGCTGCGTCGTTAAAGCGCAAGGACCCCCGCCGTAGGGCGGGGGTCCTTGCCAAGCGTTGCTACGGAAATTAGCTGACGCGGATGAAAACCGGGCCGGAGCCAACGTTGGCGCTGAAAACAACGGTCTGGTTGCCGTTGTAGCCACCGTGTACGGCCTGGCCGTTGCCGGCGTAGACAGCCACGTGGGCAACGCCCGCACCGCCATCGGCGTAGTAGATCAGGTCGCCGGGCTGGGCCTCGGCGGCACTTACGGTCTGGCCCAGGGACAGGTAACCTGCAGGCCAGTCGTGGAAGTTGATGCCCACAGCGGCCAGGGAGTTGGTGACCAGCATGGTGCAGTCCTGGTTGACGCCCAGCTGGGCGTAGGCTGCGGACAGGATGGCCTGGCCCTTGCTGCTGGCGGCCACAGGTGCCTTCGGAGCTGCAGCCGCTACCTTGACGGTGGAAACAGCCTGAGCGGCGGGTGCGGGAGCCTCAACCTCAACCTCAGGCTCAGGTTCCGGCGCTTCAACCACGGGAGCCGGCGTGGTGGTCACCGCGGGCTTCTCGTAGGAGATGGCAATGGTGGAAGCGGCCGAAATGACCGCCGGAGCGGCAACCTCAACCTCAACGTTGGAAGCGGAAGCCGATTCGCGCTGAACGTTGGTGTCTGCAGCGTTGGCGGCGATACCACTGGTCAGGACCAGGCCGGAGGCAGCAGCGATAACCGCGGCCTGGCGACCCATGCCACCGGCGTTGTCGCCGAGGGCCTTGGCAATGACAGCCAGCGAGTTGGTCGTGGTGACCTCCGCGCGGTGCCGTGCAGCAATTGCACGTGTAGTCATTATTTCTCTCTTTCGTTTTCCTCAGGACCGCACAGGCAGGCCAAGGGCTTTGGGTGCGCCGGCATCTTGGGGGTACGCCGGCACACCCCGAACGGGGATTTAGCGAAAAGTGTTCTAGCGGGCGCGGTTCTTCTACTTCAGGGTGTAGAAGGATCCGCCGCCCGTGGAGGCCACGGAGTGCAGCAGCGTTCCCTGTGACGGGTTCAGGGCGCTGATCATCATGCCGTTGCCAACGTAGATGCCTACGTGTGCGCCGCCATTCTGCATAACAAGGTCACCGGGAGACGGTGTTGACGTGGGGGTCATTGCCGTCCACGCGTTTACACGGGGAATGCTGATGCCTGCCTGGGCGTACACCCACTGGGTGAAGCCGGAGCAGTCCCAGCCGCTGGGCGAGGTGCCGCCCCAGACGTAGGGGTGGCCGATTCCGGTGTAGGCGATTGCGGCCAGGCCGGAGGCGGCCGCGGAAGATACCGCGTCCGTCAGCTTGCTGGCTGCGGGGGCCTTTGCATCTGCTGCCCGTTCCGTGTCAGTGGACTGTGCACGGACCGTTTCGACCTTCGGGGCCGGCGTGGTCTTGACCACGGGGCGTTCGAAGGAGACGGTGGCGGTGGGGGCAGCGGTGACGGCAAGCGCCGTCTGCGAGCCGGACTCGGTGGAGGCGGAAACGCCAGCGGTGGTGTCCGCTGCGTTGGCCGGAAGCCCCATGCTCAGGATCAGACCTGATGCAGCTGCGATGACAGCAGCTTGGCGACCGACGGTCCCGGCATTTGCACTGACAGCCTTGGACACGGGGCCCAACGGGTTGGTGCGAACCGTTTGTGCGCGGTGACGCGCAGAATTATGGCGTGAAGACACGAAGGTAGCCTCTCCCAATGCCTACGAGGTGAGCTGTCGGATTCGGATGGGAGTTCACCCGGCCACGCCGCTTCCACAGGAAGCTTTGCGACTTAACCCCAAGGCCTTCGAACTTCAAAGGCCAAAATTGGTTCCCCCGCCCCTGCCAGACGATGTCATGCGAACGGACCTTGAGCGGTGGCAGAGCTAGGCAATCCACTCAAGAACGTCAACTTCGGAAAAGTTGACGCAAGTTAGACGGTACAGCAGTTCAGAGCGAATGTCACATTCAGGTCACGGCATGTCACGCAAATGTGAGAGTTTTCCATCAGTTGGGCTAGAGCCAGCCGGTGGGGTCAACGACTTCGCCATTGACCTGGACCTCGAAATGGAGGTGGCAGCCTGTGGAGGCGCCGGTGGTGCCGCTGAGCGCCACTACCTCGCCTCGGCTGACCGTTTGGCCAACCTTGACGTTGAAGGAAGACAGGTGGTTGTACGTCGTTTCAAGGCCGTTGCCGTGGTCCACGACCACGCGGTTACCTCCGCCAAACTGGTGCCATCCCGCAAAGGTCACAGTGCCGCTGGCGGCCGCCAGGACAGACGTGCCGCACTGTGCCACGTAGTCCTGGCCGCGGTGGAAGTCACCGGAGCCGCCAGTGATAGGACTCACGCGGTAGCCGAATGGGGAGGCCGTAACCAGGCTCGCCAGCGGAGCACCGAGGCTGCCGGCCGAGGCGGCCCGGGTGATGGACCCCGCCGACTGGGCGCTCAGGAGTTGCTTGAGTTTGCCGTCCGGATCACCCATGGTGACTACGGATGAGCGGCTGAAGTCGATTTTTGCGCCTGCTTCGGCGGAAATTTCAGGCTGCGGAGCTGCGGAAACAGCCGATGTCTGCTGACCGGCGTCCGGCGTGGCCAGGACGGGACTGGTGGCAGGGACGGTGACTGTGAGCACCAGGCCGGTGGCCGCGAGGGCGATGCCGGCCTTTTGGCCCACCCCACTGGCCGCTGCGAAGTCAGTGATTTGCCGGAAGGGTCCCCGGCGGCGGCGCGCATCGCGCTGTGGATCCCGGGGCCTGTCCGCGGCCACAGCTGCAGCAACGCGGGGCGCTGCTGCGGGGCCCGCTGCGCGGCGGCGGCCCCTGGAATTCTGCATGGTCAAGAACGGTTCCTCTCTGGAAAGCCTGCGAAGTTAGCTGTCGGATTCGGGTCAGAGAGTTCATAGACCCGGTCCGCCGTAAGCAAGCTTCGGCGCAGAGATATCCCGTGAGGATCCTTCGCTGGAAGAGGCTTGCTGCTGACGGACTTCACCCCAAGGCAGCCTTGCGACTGCCGGTTGTGGTTCCCCCGCCTCTGCCAGTTGGTGACTCGTACTACTGATCTGCTGGCAGAGCTCGGCTCCAGATCAGGTAACGCTTTTGTATCGACGCTTGGCGTTAACTATAGGCGATTAAGCCAGACAGTAACAATTCCGTTATCTTTGCTTAAAGCCTATTCATTGGGGTAACCCGCCCGCCGGACCCGGGCGCTCCGTCAGAGGTCAGCGGACGGATACGAATACGTGCGCCGCCACTTCGGGGGGAAGCTCCAGTGCCCCTTCGATCCCGGGGACCCGGACCGAAATGTAGTCTCCCACGCGCTCCAGCGAAATCGGGGCGCCCGGCCGGATCCCGCCCTCGTCCAGCTGGGTCAGCAGCTCAGGGTCCACTTGGATGGGTTCTGCCAGCCTGCTGACAACCACGGTGGATCCGGGGCCATAGCCCTTCATGGCTTCCAGGAGATTAATCACACCGTCCGTGAAGGGCGACGATGCCTGGCCTCCCAATGCCGCCAGGCCAGGGATGGGATTGCCATAGGGCGATTCAGTGGGGTGGTTCAGCATTTCGTAGATGCGCCGCTCGACGCGCTCACTCATCACGTGCTCCCAGCGGCACGCTTCGTCATGGACGTACGCCCAGTCCAGGCCGATCACATCCGCCAGGAGGCGCTCCGCGAGCCGGTGCTTGCGCATGACCTCGGTGGCCCGTTTACGCCCGGTTTCCGTCAGTTCCAGATGACGGTCTCCGGAGACCACCACCAGGCCGTCGCGTTCCATCCGGCCAATCGTTTGGGACACCGTGGGTCCGGAGTGCCGCAGCCGTTCGGCAATGCGGGCGCGAAGAGCAACGATGTTCTCTTCCTCAAGCTCCAAAATGGTCCGAAGATACATCTCCGTAGTATCGATCAGATCCGTCATCCAGCTCAGCTCCTCGAGCGCATTACCTTGCGTTGTCCCACCGTATCGCGTACCGACAGCGACGTAGTCCGTTGAAAAGCTTAGCCTATTTTGAATTTGTCCGGATAATTCCTACGGCCCCTCCGGCCTGTCTCAATGGCTGGACTATGACGTAGCCGGTTCCCGCCGAATCAGCGGTTCAGGCAGAATATAGGAGGTCCTCGTTGCGGTCACTGACGACTGCCGGCCACCCCACCGTCCCGGACATGTGTCACGTCCACGCCGAAATTGGAGCCCTTGTGAGCGAAAACAGCATCACTATTCCTGCCGACCTCCTGCCAAAGGACGGACGGTTCGGCGCAGGACCTTCCAAGGTCAGGCCGGAACAGATTGAAGCACTCTCGGCGGCGTCCACGACCATTCTGGGCACGTCCCACCGCCAGGCTCCGGTCAAGAACCTTGTCGGTTCGGTCCGCGAAGGCCTGAGCCAGTTCTTCCGTGCCCCTGACGGGTACGAGGTAGTACTGGGCGTGGGCGGTTCCACAGCATTCTGGGATATTGCCAGCTTTGGCCTCGTTGAGAAGAAGGCCCAGCACCTGTCCTTCGGCGAATTCGGCTCCAAGTTTGCCTCAGCCACCAACAAGGCGCCGTTCCTGGACGCCTCCTCGATCATCAAGTCCGAGCCCGGTACGCGGCCGGTTGCCCAGGCCGAGGCCGGCGTTGACGTCTACGCCTGGCCGCAGAACGAGACCTCCACCGGTGTTTCGGCGCCCGTCAAGCGCGTCTCCGGTGTGGATGAGGGCGCGCTCGTCCTGGTGGACGCAACGTCCGCCGCAGGTGGCCTGGACGTTGATGTTGCCGAGGCAGACGTGTACTACTTCGCACCGCAGAAGAACTTCGCGTCCGACGGCGGCCTGTGGCTGGGCCTCTTTTCCCCGGCAGCGCTGGAGCGTGCCGCCAGGATCAAGGCCAGCGACCGCTGGATCCCCGACTTCCTGGACCTCCAGACGGCGATCGAGAACTCCCGCCTGAACCAGACCTACAACACGCCGTCGCTCTCCACCCTGGTGACCCTGGATGCCCAGGTGCAGTGGCTGAACAGCAACGGCGGCCTGGACTTCGCGTCGGCCCGTACAGCGGACTCTGCCGGCCGGATTTACAGCTGGGCTGAGGCTTCCGAGTTTGCCACGCCTTTCGTGGCCAAGCCGGAGGAGCGCTCAAACGTTATCGCGACGATCGACTTTGACGACTCCATTGACGCCACTGCCGTTGCCAAGGTGCTGCGTGCCAACGGCATTGTGGACACGGAGCCCTACCGCAAGCTGGGCCGTAACCAGCTCAGGATCGCCACTTTCGTGGCAATCGAACCGGCAGATGTCTCTGCGCTGCTGGCCTGCATCGACTTTGTGGTGGGCGAACTGCGCAAGTAGTCCCCCACCCACTCATCGATTGCTCCAGCAACGCCCTTTTGGGCCCCTAAAGGGCGCCTACGGAGCAATCGATGGGTATGAGGCGTCAGGATGCCTGGGGCAATATTGGGCTCTTAACGCTCGACGGCGCCGTCCGGACTTTGGTCCCGGACGGCGCCGTCTGCGTTTAGTGTGAGTCGCGTGTCTGCTCGCCGATTATTCGGCGTCACGCTCGTCAGCGTCAGGCTCGTCAGGCTCAGGCTCGTCAGCGTCAGGCTCTTCGGCGTCTTCAGCATCAGCGTCCTCCGCGACAGTCCCTTCGCCATCCAACGCTTCCGGGCCAGGCACGTTGGTGTCCGGACCTTCCTCGATGTCCGGTGCCCCAACCACCTCCAGGGCTTCGGCGTCCTGGGCGTCCTCGGGGCGCACGCGTTCTGCCCAAGGCACCCACTCGGGGGCAAGGATGGAGTCCTCTGAGGGCAACAGTCCAAGTTCACTGACCGTGACCACCTTGGACCGCGAGTTACGCGTCAGGACGGCAAACCACTGCCACCCCTGGTATCCGGGCAGGCGCGACTCAAAGAGGTGCGTCACCAGGCGGTCGCCCTCACTCTTGGCACCGAGGTGGGCGCCTATTGTCGAGGCCGCAGTGATGCCTTCAACGGCGGTCCGGGCTACGTCAACTGCGGCGGCGAGGAAGGCGTCCGGTTTTCCGATACGCCAGACGGGGACACCCGCACGGCGCTTGGTTTCGGTGGCGGCCGGGGCGGCCTTCGCCGCGGCTCCCGCTGACGGTTCGACGGCGGCGCCTGCCTGATCCGCTGCCGCGGGGTCCGGCTGTTCAGCTTCCGGGTTCATCAGCAGGCCTAAACGTCCAGCTCGTCGGCAACCTTACGCAGGGCTGCGGCGATGGCCTTGCCCTTGTTGCCTTCCGGGTACTTTCCGGCGGACAGGGTGCCGGAGAGGTTGTCCAGCACGCTGACGAGGTCCTGCACCAATGGTGCCAGGTCCTTGGCGCTGGGCCGCTTTGCTTTGGCGATGGACGGCGTCTTATCCAGGACGCGCAGGCCCAGGGCCTGGGCACCCTTGCGGCCGTCGGCAACGCCGAACTCCACCCGGGTTCCAGCCTTCAGCTCAGTAATGCCCTCAGGCAGCGACGATTTGGGCAGGAACACTTCCTGGCCGTCCTCGCCCGCGAGGAATCCGAAACCCTTTTCCTTGTCATACCACTTGACCTTGCCGGTAGGCACGTAATCAACCTTCTTCGTTCTGACGTCTTGAGACACGACCGGCAGTCACCGCATCCGCATTGATATGCGGGTTCAGGGTATGACTGCCCGGGCCGAGTTGGTCTGTTACTTCAAGGTTATCCTGCCGCACGCCCGAATCCTGCTTTCCCTCCTTCACACCATCGCCTGCCGAAGGACTGTTAGCGTTACGTCCATGACACCCTCGCGTTACCGGCGTCCCCTGATGATCTGTGCGGCAGCGGTCGCCTTGCTCTCACTGATGGCAGTGGGCGCGGTGATGGCGCTGGCCTTTGCCGGCTCGGCAGCCCCCGTGTGGGTCACCTCAACGGCCCTCTACGGCCTGCCGCTGGCCTTCCTGCTGATGCTCTTCCTGATCCTGGACAGTGTGGCGGGACGGCGCCGGGCAGGAAAGTCCGGCGGACGGTAACGTTGGACTGATGTCCCTTATCCGCGCGTTGAGCAAAGAGCTGGAGGCACGCAGCGACGAGTCGTTGCGGG
The DNA here is from genome assembly GCF_042270935.1 of Pseudarthrobacter sp. NPDC055928. Taxonomy (NCBI): domain Bacteria; kingdom Bacillati; phylum Actinomycetota; class Actinomycetes; order Micrococcales; family Micrococcaceae; genus Pseudarthrobacter; species Pseudarthrobacter sp. NPDC055928. The sequence goes on along the minus strand of NZ_JBHJZH010000008.1, from coordinate 30,733 downwards.
CACTGTTCGCCGCGCGGCCGGACCTTATCTCGCCTGCCGTTCCGGACTTTTCCGCCCTCGCGGCGCGTGCCAGCGCCAGGGTAAGTGTCCAGCGGGCACTGGAACGCCTGAACAAACCACAGATGCAGGTCCTGGAGACCCTCCATCTCTGCACAAATACGGACACGGCCCACAGCGCGTGCGCCGCCGGGCTGCGGAAGTTCATTCCCGGTGCTTCGGTGGCCGCCGTTGACCGGATCCTGGCCTCCCTTCAGGACCTCGCGCTCGTGCACCGGGCGGATCCCCCGCACGGAACAACCCCTACCGGACACCGCCAGCGCTTCTACCTCCCGGTGGGGTCCCTTCGGGATGTCGTGGGCATCTACCCGGCCGGGCTGGGCCGCAGCTACACGGAACTGGTCCGCCTGCAGCCGGCGTTCGCCCAGCGCGTGGTACAGCTGGTTGCCGAGTTGCACCGCAGCGGCGTGCCCGTCCAGGAAGCCACCACGCCTATGGAAGCAGCGCTTGCCCTGCAGCACTGGACGTCGTCGCCGGAGTCGCTGCAGCAGATCCTGGCGGATGCACCGGAACGTACCACGGCGTTACTGGCCCGATTCGGAAACTGGGCCATGGGTGCTGTCCCCCAAGCGCAACGGAAAGCATCCGTGACCAACGAAACCGCCGACGTCGGGCCCGTTGACTGGCTGCTGGCCCGCGGCCTGCTGGTCCCCTTGGACGCAGCCCACGTGGAACTGCCGCACAGCGTGGGCGTGTCCCTCCGGGGCGGTGCGATTATCAACGACTTCACCCTTTCGCCGCCCGTTCCTGAACTTGGCCACACGACAGCTGCACTCCGCCGGAACGCCGCGCTGGGTGCCATTGCGGAAACGCTTCGGCTGGTGGGCGAGCTTCTTTACGCAGTCAGGGAACAGCCACTGGCAACATTGCGCACCGGCGGCGTGGGGGTACGGGAGATGAGGCGGGTCGCGGAAACGCTGCGGATTGAGCAGCATCGTGCGGGCTTGCTGGTGGAACTGTGTGCCCTATCCGGCCTGATCCGCCTTGATGTGGATTCCTCTGCCTGGGTGCAGCCTCCGGAACTGGAATGGCTGCTCCTGCCGCGGCAGGAGCAATGGCTGTGGCTGGTTAACGCGTGGCTGGCAAGTGAACGCGTCCCGTCTCTCGTGGGCCAGCCCGTCAGTGGGCAGCCCAACGCACCGGCAGTTGCCCATCGCGGCGCAACCGGCACCACCATCAACGCGCTCTCGGCCGAAGCGCAACGGCCTGATGCTCCCGTTGTCCGGAAAAGGATCCTGGAAATCCTGAACCAACTCACCAATGAGGCCACAGCTCCCGACGCCCACGCCCCCGTCCTGGACGCGGCGGCTGTGCTGCAGCGGGCTGAATGGGAACAGCCCCGGATGGCGCGGCGCTTCAGTTCGCTGATCCGCGGCGTGCTGGCGGAGGCCGACATGCTTGGCCTGACCGGTTCAGGGGCGCTCAGCCAGCTGGGAAGCGCGATCGCCGAGGACAAGCCCGATGAAGCGCTGGGGATCCTCGGTGAGCACCTTCCCGCTGCCCTGAACCACGTGCTGCTCCAGGCCGATCTCACGGCCGTTGCCCCGGGGTACCTCAGTCCCGAGCTCAGCGAAAAACTGCTGTTGATGGCCGACGCCGAAGGGCAGGGTCCGGCAACGATCTACCGGTTTTCTGCTGCGTCCGTGCGCCGCGCCTTGGAGGCAGGGCAGGATGCGGCGAGCCTGCTGGGCTTCCTGAGGGAGCACTCCGCCACCGCTGTGCCGCAACCCCTGGAATACCTGGTAGAGGACACGGCCTCGCGCCACGGACGGCTGCGAGTGGGGATGGCCGCGAGCTTTGTCCAGAGCGACGACGAGACCGCCGTGCTGGAGCTGGCCTCCGAATCAAAGGCCTCCGGCCTTGGCCTCGTGAGAATCGCGCCCACAGTGCTCATATCCAAGGCGCCCCCACGCGAAACGGCACAGGTCCTGCGCAGCATGGGGCTCTCGCCGTCAGTGGAGGAATCCGAACCGTCGGTGGTCCGGCTGCGCCGCACCACGCAGGCACCGGGGAGCACCCGTCCGGTATACACCGCCCCGCGGACCGCGCCGGCCGAAGCGGAGATGGATGCCCAGCTGTCTGTCCTGCGCCATCACAAAACCTCACCCTCCGGCATCCACGATGGCCAGGAAGCGGTGGGAGGACCGGGGGCCGGCGTCCCGCCGTCGTCCGTGTCCCCACCCCAGTCCGGGTCCGGGGAAACCGCAACCCAGCTTGGGCTGGAGACCCTGCAGCGGGCCATCCGGCTCAAGCAGACTGTGAGCATGAATGTCGTGGACGGTGGGGGGAATGCGAGCCTGGAGACGGTTGTTCCCTTATCGGTAAGTGGCGGACGGGTCAGGGTCTTCGATCCGGCGCGGGAGACCGAACGGGTGGTTTCCATCCACCGGATCATTGATATCGAGGCCGCAGGGGAACTGCGCCAGTAAAGGACGCCACCGCGTGAACGACGGACCGCTAATTGTCCAGAGCGATAAGACCATACTGCTTGAGGTGGACCATGAACTGGCCACCGAAGCCCGCCACGCCATTGCCCCGTTCGCCGAGCTCGAGCGCGCCCCGGAACACATGCACAGTTACCGGCTGACGCCGCTGGGCCTGTGGAACGCGCGGGCCGCGGGGCTGGACGCGGAAAAGGTCCTGGACACGCTGCTGAAGTACTCACGCTTCCCGGTGCCGCATTCGCTGCTGATCGACGTCGAAGAGACTATGTCCCGATACGGGCGGCTGAGGCTGGAAAAGGATCCGCAGCACGGCCTGGTCATGCGCACTGACGACTACCCCGTGCTGGAAGAGGTCATCCGGGCCAAGAAAATCCAGCCCTTGTTGGGGCCACGGATCGACGGCGAAACCATCGTGGTCCATTCCTCCCAGCGGGGCCAGCTCAAGCAGCTGCTGCTGAAAATCGGCTGGCCGGCGGAGGACCTCGCCGGCTATGTGGACGGCACGCCGCACCTGATCGCTTTGAATGAGGACGGCTGGAAGCTGCGCCCCTACCAACGGCTGGCCACGGAAAACTTTTGGGCCGGGGGCAGCGGGGTCGTGGTCCTTCCGTGCGGTGCGGGTAAGACTCTGGTGGGGGCAGCGGCCATGGCCGTCAGTTCCACAACCACCCTCATCCTGGTGACCAACACGGTGGCTGCCCGGCAGTGGAAGGACGAGTTGCTCAAACGCACTTCGCTGACCGAGGACGAAATAGGTGAGTACTCCGGGGCGGTCAAGGAAGTCCGGCCTGTCACCATCGCCACGTACCAGGTCCTCACCACCAAACGCGGCGGACTGTATCCGCATTTGGAGCTCGTGGACGGCAATGACTGGGGCCTGATCATCTACGACGAAGTGCACCTGCTTCCCGCCCCGATCTTCCGCATGACGGCAGACCTGCAGGCACGACGCCGGCTGGGCCTCACCGCTACCCTCGTCAGGGAGGACGGGCGCGAAGGCGAAGTCTTCAGCCTGATCGGGCCCAAGCGGTACGACGCGCCCTGGAAGGACATCGAATCGCAGGGGTACATCGCCCCGGCGGACTGTGTCGAAGTCCGGGTGGACCTCCCCCGCGACGAGCGCGTCGCCTACGCGATGGCAGAGGACGCCGACAAGTACCGGCTGTGCTCCACATCCGAGACCAAGACGCAGATCGTGGAACAGCTCGTAGCCAAGCATGTGGGCGAGCCGCTGCTGGTGATCGGGCAGTACATCGACCAGCTGGACGAGATCGGCGAGCGCCTCAACGCTCCGGTCATCAAGGGCGATACGTCCGTCAAGGAACGGCAGAAGCTCTTCGACGCGTTCCGAGCCGGTGACGTGCAGACACTGGTGGTGTCCAAAGTGGCCAACTTTTCCATCGACCTGCCCGAGGCTTCCGTAGCCATCCAGGTTTCCGGCTCCTTCGGATCCCGCCAGGAGGAAGCGCAGCGGCTGGGCCGCCTGTTGCGTCCCAAGAAAGACGGGCGGGCAGCCCGCTTCTACTCGCTGGTGGCAAGGGACACCCTGGACCAGGATTTCGCGGCCAAGCGCCAGCGGTTTTTGGCCGAGCAGGGCTACGCCTACCGGATCATGGATGCCAAGGATGTAGAGCAGGCCGGATAGGTCTTACGGGGTGCCTGTGGGCACCAAAACCAGGGTCCCTGCATGCGATGGCAGGGGCCCTGTTTTGCCTTTCACGAAGAACACCCACCATCCATCCAGAAAACTCCCAGACTCTGGGAGCATCATGGGAGTATGAAGAAGAACGGCCCAGAGGCGAAGCTCCTTGTTGTTGATGACGAACCCAACATCCGCGAACTGCTGTCCACCTCCCTCCGGTTCGCAGGTTTCGAGGTCGTCTCCGCGGGCAACGGGCGCGATGCCCTGGCGGCCGCTGAACTCCACTCCCCCGACCTGGCCGTCCTGGACGTGATGCTTCCGGACATGGATGGCTTCACGGTCACGCGCCGGCTCCGTGCCTCCGGGAAGCACTTTCCCGTCCTGTTCCTGACTGCCAAGGATGACACCGAGGACAAGGTCACTGGCCTCACTGTGGGCGGCGACGACTACGTCACCAAGCCCTTCAGCCTGGACGAGGTGGTGGCGCGGATCCGCGCCGTCCTCCGCCGTACCCAGCCGCTGCTCGACGACGACGCCGTCATTCGCGTTGATGACCTGGAGCTCGACGACGACGCCCACGAAGTCCGGCGTGGCGGCACCGTCATCGAGCTCTCCCCCACAGAGTTCAAGCTCCTCCGCTACCTCATGTTGAACCCCAACCGGGTGCTCTCAAAGTCCCAGATCCTGGACCATGTCTGGGAGTACGACTTCAACGGGGACGCCTCCATCGTGGAGTCCTATATCTCCTATCTCCGCCGCAAGGTGGACATTGACCCGGAGGCGCCGGCCCTGATCCAGACCAAGCGCGGGGTGGGCTACGTGCTCCGGACGGCAGAGAAGCGCTGACCTTGCTGGAGCGGTGGAAATCGGCCTCCCTGAGGTCCCAGCTCGTCGCCATCATCATGGCGTTGCTGATCGTTGCGCTGACGGTGACCGGCGCGGGCACCCTGACGCTGCTCCATAGCTACCTCCAAGGCCAGGTGGATGACAAACTCAATGCCGCCGTCGAACTGGCCCACAGACAGCGGTCCTTCACACAATTGCAGGCACCCAATCCGGTACCCACGGACTACTCCCTGATTCTCTACACCCCGGGCGAGGATCCCTACCCGTTCGGCGGTGATGCCGTGAACCGCCCGGACATCAGCAACATCACCGCGGATCAAGCGCAGGATCTGGGAACCCGCCCCTACCAGGTCCGCGGCACCGACGGCCAGAACTGGCGGGTGGTGGCCGTGCCCGTCCTGAACAACGGACGCAGCGCCGTGGTTGTCATCGGCCTGCCGCTGCAGAGCGTGGACGACGTCCTCAAGCACGCCACGCTGGTGGTCACAGGCGTGGGACTGCTGACGCTCCTGCTCGCCTCGCTGATTGCCAGCTGGACCGTGTCGCGGTCCTTCCGTCCACTGGCCCGGGTTGAGAAGACCGCTGCCGCCATCGCCGCCGGCGACCTGTCCCGGCGCGTGGAAGTCGAGAATCCCGGCACGGAGGTGGGCAGGCTGGCCAGTTCGCTGAACGCCATGTTGGCGCACATCGAAACGGCGTTTGCCGCCAGGACAGCCTCCGAGGGCCGGATGCGCCGCTTTGCAGCCGATGCCTCACACGAACTCCGCACACCGCTGGTAACCATCCGGGGCTTCTCGGAGCTGTACCGCCATGGCGCCCTCGCTACGGATGCCGACGTCGCCACCGCGATGGACCGCATCGAAAGTGAAGCCAAGCGGATGGGTTCCATGGTGGAAGACCTCCTGCTCCTGGCCCGCCTGGACGAACAGCGGCCTCTCCAGCAGAAGCCGGTTGACCTCCAGCTGATCGCCCATGACGCCGTGGTGGACACCCAGGCCAGTGACCGTACGCGCACCATTTCACTGGTTGGTCTCGACGGCGACAATGCGGCGCCCGCCCCCGTCCTCGGGGACGAAGCAAAACTGCGCCAGGTGGTAGGCAACCTGGTCGGTAACGCCCTGCGCTACACGCCGGACGGCAGCCCGATCGAGCTGGCGGTGGGCGTCCGGACGTCCGACGGCGGCCAGCCCGCCTCCGTGATCGAGGTCAGGGACCACGGCCCCGGGATTTCCGACGACGACGCCTCCAGGGTCTTCGAGCGCTTCTACCGCGCGGATACGTCGCGGACCAGAGACACGGGCGGCAGCGGTCTGGGGTTGGCCATCGTCGCGGCAATCGTCGGCTCACATGGCGGCAGCGTCAGGGTCCAGGCCACGGACGGCGGCGGCGCCACCCTGGTGGTCAGCCTGCCCACACGGGACGAGGACGAAGGACAGGACCCACAAGGCGAACCCGGCCAGGGACGGATTCGCGAAGTCCAGGACACCGGTGGGCAGGATCATGGCGACGGCGGAAGCGCCAACGACGGCCGCGTTATCCACATATAGCAACTGCCCGTGGCCCTGGCTGCGTCCGGCTCCATAGGCTCATGGCAGTGGTCCGGAGCCGCCGGACCGGACAGCCTGGCTGTCCACCACCTGAAAGGCAGCAGCCATGAGCATCATTTCCGTTGACACCGAACTCCTCCAGCTCAAGTCCGCCAACGTCAAAGCGACAGTGGACCGGATCAGCGCCGACGTCCAGGCCATGAAGCGCGGCCTGGACGAGCTACAGTCCACCTGGCGGGGCTCGGCGGCCACCAACTTCCAGGCGCTGATATCGGAATGGACCCTGACCCAGGGCAAGGTGGAGGCCTCGCTTGCGTCAATCAACCTTGCGCTGGCCTTGGCCGCGGCCACCTATGCCCAAGCCGAGCAGGGCAACACCCAGCGTTTTAGCTGAGAACGGCGGCCGGACGTGGAGGCAGTGCGCGGTGCCCGTAGAGGCCCCGCCGCCACTGCGATGCCTGCTTTCAGGCTTCGGGCGTTCCCTGATGGAAGCGGAGCCGCCAGCGGCCGTTGTCGAGAACCCACAAGGAGCTGCGGAGCGTTGTTCCTGAACGCGCGTAGCTGCGGTAGGTCAGCAGGACCGCGCCGGTTCCGATGCGGTCCGCGCCCAGTATTTCCAGCTCCGTCCGCTCACCGGGATCTTCCTCCAGCGCGAGCATCATCGCCTCGCGGGTCCACGCCCTCCCCGAGCTTCCAATCTCCATGAAGTCGGGATGCAGCAGGACACCCGTGCGGCCGATGTCGCCTCGAACATCGGGGCCCAGCAGCTCCCGTTCGAGGGCCTCAACGATTTCCTCCGGCGACTTCCCGGGGGCGCCAGGCGTGGCCAGCGGATCTTCCTCCAGCTCGCTGAACAGATCTGGCTCGCTCAGCAGCTCCTGGTGATTGGACAAGGCAGCATTATTGGAACCAACAGATCCGCCCATACCCGCCGCCGCACCGGCCGCGGCAGGAGCCTTGGCGCCCACGTGGCCCGGCGCGCCGGCGAATCCCGGACCGGAGCGGGCAGCAACGCCCTGCTGGTATGCGGTGGCCGCGGCCCTGGCCCGTTCGTCAGCGGCCTCATTGAGGTCGTGGCCCGCATGCCCCTTGACCCATTCAAACGTGTACTTTCGCCCGGCAAGTTCCCGGTCCAATTCCTTGAACAGTTCAACGTTCAGGACTGGCTTTCCGTCCGCTTTCCGCCACCCCTTGCGCTTCCATCCAGGCATCCATTTGGTAATGGAGTTGATCACGTACTGGCTGTCGCATAAAACTCTCAGGTCTTCGTGGGGAACGTGGGCTGTGGCACGGAACAGGTCCAGCACGGCCATCAGCTCGCCCTGGTTATTGGTGCCGTGAGGCCACCCTCCGGCCCGCCAGCAGTCGTCGTTCACGTACCATGCCCAGCCAGCCGGACCTGGATTTCCTAGAGCCGAACCGTCGGCCGCTGCAGTAATCGTCACGGAACCATCCTGCCAGACGACGCCTACATGGAATTCGGCAACTGCCGGGAAACCGCTTACCGAAAACTCTTGACGCTGAAGTCGATGCGGGGCAGAATCGGAAACCTGAGTGAGAAAACGCTTTCTCATTCGACGCTCTCCCACCGGCATCGACGCGGCACGGGAACACAGGCGGGGTGGACCCCACCCTTCGAGGAAGGCACATCAATGAAGATTCAGGCCATCAGCCGCAGGAGATTCCAGCTCGGCGCAGTCGCCGTCGCGGTGTCGCTGCTCGCCACCGGCTGCGGCGCGCCCGCAGGATCCAGCAGCAACGACCAGGTCACCCTGCGTTTCGCCTGGTGGGGCAACGAGTACCTCAACGCCCAGACCGAAAAGGTCATCGACGCGTTCGAGGCTGAGCATCCCAACATCCAGATCGAATCCGAGCCCGGCGAATGGGCCAGCTATTGGGACAAACTGGCCACTAAGACCGCCGCCAACGATGCACCGGATGTCATCCAGATGGACCAGAAGTACATCGCCGAGTACGGCGGCCGCGGAGCACTGCTGGACCTGTCCAAGCAAAGCGGGGTCGACACCTCCAAGCTGGACAAGGAATCACTGGCCTCCGGCCAATACGACGACGCACAGTATGGCCTGAGCACCGGCAAGAATGCTTACGTCATCATGGCCAACACCAAGGTCTTCGAAGCAGCCAACGTCCCTTTACCCGACGACACCACGTGGACATGGAGTGACTTCATGGACACTGCCGCGAAGCTCAGCGCGGCGGGTAACGGGAAGAGCTACGGTGCGGCCTATGGCAGCAACGAAGCAGACCTCATCATCTGGCTTCGGCAGCACGGCGAGAACCTCTACTCCCAGGACGGAAAGCTGGATTTCGACACAGCCACCGCTGCTTCCTTCTGGGAGCGGCTTAAGGAACAGCGTGACTCGCAGGCAAGCCCGCCCGCCACCGTGGCCACCGAAGACTCCGGCGCAGGCTTGGAGGAGAGCCTGTTCGGCACCAACCGGGTCGGCATGGCGTGGTGGTGGACCAACCAGCTCGGCTCGCTGGAAACCACTACAGGCAGCAGCATCAAAATGCTCCGCGCCCCCAGCCTGGACGGTAAGTCCGCAGACAACGGCATGTACTACAAGCCCACGATGTTCTGGTCTGCGTCTTCTCGCTCCAAGCATCCTGAGGCGGCCGCAACCTTCATTAATTACCTGGCGAACAGCCCGGCTGCCGGTGCCATCCTCATGACTGACCGCGGCGTCCCCAGCAACTCTGAGATCGTCGAGAGCATCACGTCCACCCTCAAACCCGCAGACACAACCGTTGTGGCCTTCCTGAAGGACATCGCGCCGGACATCGCCGACGCTCCACCCGTCCCGCCGGTGGGCGCGGGCAGCGTCCAGAACGTCATCAAGCGGTTCACCGACGAGGTCTTGTACGACCGCCTGACTCCGCAGGCAGCAGCCGAAGCCTTCAAGAAAGAAGTCGAAGGAATGCTGGCAACGGCACGGAAGTAGCGGAGCCCGGCGGCTGCAGAGCCTGCCAAGACGCACAAATGCGGCCCCCTCCAAACGGAGGGGGCCGCATTGTTTGCGCGGAACGTATTCCGGGCGCTTGGAGACTAGAAGCCGCCCATGCCGCCCATGTCGTCGCCGCCACCCATGGCCGGAGCGTTCTTCTCCGGCTTGTCGGCCACGACAGCCTCAGTGGTGAGGAACAGGCCGGCGATGGAGGCCGCGTTCTGCAGGGCAGAGCGGGTCACCTTGACGGGGTCATTGATGCCGGCAGCAAGCAGGTCGACGTATTCGCCGGTTGCAGCGTTCAGGCCATGGCCTGCGGGCAGGCCGCGGACCTTGTCCACAACAACGCCCGGCTCAAGGCCAGCGTTGAAGGCAATCTGCTTCAGCGGGGCGTCGATGGCAACGCGGACGATGTTGGCGCCCGTTGCTTCGTCACCGGTCAGGTTCAGGTTCGCGAACGCCTTGGCGCCAGCCTGGATCAGTGCAACGCCACCACCGGCGACGATGCCTTCTTCAACGGCAGCCTTTGCATTGCGGACAGCGTCCTCAATGCGGTGCTTGCGTTCCTTGAGCTCAACCTCGGTTGCGGCACCGGCCTTGATGACTGCAACGCCGCCGGCCAGCTTGGCCAGGCGTTCCTGCAGCTTCTCGCGGTCGTAGTCGGAATCGGAGTTTTCGATCTCGGCGCGGATCTGGGAAACGCGGCCAGCGATCTGGTCGGCGTCGCCGGCACCTTCAACGATGGTGGTTTCATCCTTGGTGACAACAACCTTGCGGGCGCGTCCCAGGAGTTCCAGGCCAGCGGTCTCCAGCTTGAGGCCAACTTCCTCGGCAATGACCTGGCCGCCGGTCAGAACGGCGATGTCGGCCAGCTGAGCCTTGCGGCGGTCGCCGAAGCCCGGAGCCTTGACGGCGACGGACTTGAAGGTGCCACGGATCTTGTTGACGATCAGGGTGGCCAGGGCCTCGCCCTCGATGTCCTCGGCAATGATCAGCAACGGCTTGTTGGACTGCATGACCTTTTCCAGGACAGCAACCAGTTCCTTGACGTTGGAGATCTTGGAGTTGACGATCAGGATGTACGGGTCCTCGAGGACCGTTTCCTGGCGATCGGTGTCGGTGACGAAGTACGCGGAGATGTAACCCTTGTCGAAGCGCATGCCTTCGGTGAGTTCAAGCTCCAGGCCGAAGGTGTTGGACTCCTCGACGGTGATAACACCTTCCTTGCCGACCTTATCCAGGGCCTCGGCAATGAGGGCACCAATTTCGTCGTCACCGGCAGAGATGGAAGCCGTGGCGGCGATCTCTTCCTTGGTTTCGATTTCCTTGGCCGAAGCGAGCAGCTCCACCGTGACGGCTTCTACAGCCTTCTCGATGCCGCGCTTGAGGGACAGCGGATCGGCGCCGGCCGCGACGTTGCGCAGGCCTTCCTTAACCAGTGCCTGGGCGAGCACGGTGGCCGTGGTGGTGCCGTCGCCAGCGACGTCATCAGTCTTCTTGGCAACTTCCTTGACCAGCTCGGCGCCGATCTTCTCGTAAGGATCGTCCAGCTCGATCTCCTTGGCGATGGAAACACCATCGTTGGTGATCGTGGGGGCGCCCCACTTCTTTTCGAGGACGACGTTGCGTCCACGCGGGCCGAGGGTGACCTTAACGGCGTCGGCGAGGATGTTCAGGCCCCGCTCAAGGCCGCGGCGTGCCTCTTCATCAAATGCAATGATCTTGGCCATAACGGCAGTAGTCCTTTCGGGACAGACGTTAAGAATGAACCCACCGAAGTGCCCGCGACGGACGATCCTTCGCCCTCGGCCTCTGTACGCCTCAGGTTCCCGATCTCACTCCAGTAAGTATTTCTTTCGCTCCTCGACCGGCGCCTGGGCTTCGTAACCGGCCTGAGCCGGGCGTCGCTTTAGCAGTCGGTACGTAAGAGTGCTAAGTCAATAATTAGCACTCCATAGGTGAGAGTGCAAGCGAATAGTCCCGAAAACCAGTGCCTGCGGGGCCTCGTTTCGCTCCCGGCGATCAGCCTGCGGCCCGACCCGCGGATTCACGACCGCTGAGCTTTGCCCTGTTGTCAGCTCCGTACGTGAACACCATAAAGTTCGCAGAGGTGATGTCGCCGTTGGCGTCGAAGCCGATCGGACCGGATTGGCCGTCGTAGTTCGCGGCACCTGCGGTCTTCAGCGCTGACACGCAGTCCTTATAGGACTGGCAGGGTGCGGCCTTCGCCGGTTCCGCGCCGGGGACCGTGCCTCCGGAGACAGCTATGAGGTGTGCGGCTATTGATCGGCCGGCGTCGTCGTCGGCTGCCGCGGCCGCCAGGACAGCCAGCGTCACGGCGTCGTACGTCTCAGCGGCGAAAGAGGTGTCCTTCAACCCAGGATCGACCGCCAGCAGGCGGGCCTGGAAGTCCGCGGAGGGGAATACGCCGGGCACCACTGCCCGTGCGCCGTCGAGCGCTTTTGACCCCAACCCGGAACCATACTGGGCGAAAGCGCCGTCGCTGAGGATGACTTTACTGCCGGACAGTCCAGCGTTGTTCAGCTCAGCGATGGCCCCCTGGGCGCCATCCCGCGCAATGAGCACCACTGCATCCGGGGCCGCTTTCCGGGCAGCAGCTGCGGCCCGTTGGGCATCGCCGGGCTCGAACGCTGACGTGCTGGAGGTTTCCACGCCTGCGTCCTTGGCCGCACTGGCCACCGCTGCGGAAACATCCTTGCCGTAGCTGCTGTCCTGGTGGACGATCGCCAGGCTCTTCGCGCCCCCGTCTTTGGCGAGCTTCACAAGCACCGAAGCCTGGGCGACGTCGGCCGGTGCAGTCCGGAAGTAGTAGCCGCCGCTTTTGTACTTACTCAGCCCTGCCGCCGAATTGGCCGGTGAAATGAGTGGAATCTTCGCGGCGGAGAGAACGTCAATGGCAGCAGCCGCGTTGCTGGAATCAGTGGGTCCAATCACGACGTCGGCCTTGGCCGCGGCCAGCTCCATGGCTTGCGCGCCGGAGTCGCCGGCGGCCCGGGGCAACAATTCAATGGGCTTGCCCTTGTGCCCGCCGGTGGCGTTGATTTCCTGCACGGCCAGTTTTGCCGCGGCCAGCTGCGAGCCACTGAGGAAGTCCCGCGTTCCGGTGCTGTCCAGGATCACGCCAACGCGCAGCGTTCCATCGCCGGAGGCTTCAACGGAGTCAAGGCGGGCATTCCCAGCAGCAGCCCCACACCCGGCCAGCCCAAGAAGGAGGGCCGCCGATGCGGGGACACGGACCAAGGAAGATCGGAAACTTACGGACTTCACTCTGCCGGCCGGACACTTTCTGCCTGCGGGCCCTTCTCGCCTTCGCCGACTTCAAGCTCCACCCGCTGCCCCTCATCGAGTGCGCGGTATCCCTCGCCTTGAATGGCGGACCAGTGGACAAAGACGTCGTCACCCGAGCCGTCCACCGTAATAAAGCCGTAGCCCTTTTCAGCGTTGAACCACTTCACGGTTCCCAGTGCCATGATGCCCACTCTTTCAGTAGCGTCCGTAAGGCCCACGCCACTGTGTGCCGCTCGTTACGGACCGAAGCCTGAAATCACTCTAGCCAATGGTCCCCGGACGAGCCGAGGCACAGGGCCGCGTCGGTGTTCAATAGTTATTCAGGTGTAACCCGTTTACTGGAAGCCCGGCCCCAGCACAACCACCAGCGGAACCTGGAAGTCGGCGCTGTCGACCATCGTGGGAATGTTCAGGAGTTCGGAGAGGGCCTCCGCGTTGGCCCTTTGTGCCGGACCAGCATAAAAAATTACCGACGTCTGCTGGGGTGCGCCACCCCAGTTTCCTACCTGGCCGAGGGTCCAACCGTCCGCCTGTACGGTGGAGCTGACCCTGCCCGCCAGGCCGGCTGTTCCGGCGGCGTTGTAGACCGCCAGGCCCTGGGTCTTGTTCACGGCGGCCTGGGAGGCCGCGGCGGAGGGTGTGGGACTCGGCTCAGGTTCGCCACTCGGTGAGGGCTCGGCGCTGGCCGTGGGCTCTGCAGTTGCGGAAGGTTCAGCGCTGGCAGAGGGAGAGGCAGCCTCAGAGGGGGCAGATGACTCCACGCTGGTGGACGCCTGGCTGCCGGCTTGGGTGAATCCCAGCTGAGGCAGGATCAGAAAGGAGACCAGGCCGACGGCAAGTGCCACAACGCCCACGGCGAGCATGGGCCATAGCCGGGGCCTGGACGGTGCCGAAGCTGAACGGTGGACGCCCTGGCGGGAGGCAGCCTCCGGAACTTTGTCGAATTCATCCCGAGCGTATCTGGTCATAGTGGAGAGACATCCTTGTTGATTGTTGCTGATGGCTCAGCACGAGCGAAGTTACGCGTCCGAACCCAGGCGACGTGCGGTGCGTGCCCGTTGTCGCGACGTACGTAGTCTACGCAATCGCTTGACGAGCATGGGATCGTGCGCGAGCGCATCCTCGGAGTCGATCAGCGCGTTGAGCAGTTGGTAGTAGTGCGTAGCTGACAGGTCGAAGAGTTCCCTGATGGCCTGTTCCTTGGCACCGGCGTACTTCCACCACTGCCGCTCAAGGGCGAGCATCTGTTGCTCCCGCTCGCCGAGCGGCGAGTCCCGGAGCGAAAAGTCAGCCAGCAGGGAGCCACGCTCGCCAGGCTCTGCCAGGTGTTCCCGGGCTGGTTCCGCCACGGCATACTCCTTCGCTGGATAAGGTTAAAAGTCTCACCCCCATGTTACGGACGAATAACAGCGTTGTCATTTACGCCGCAACGGGCTGGCAGTAGACAAACGGGAGTACTGAGACAATGGGGGCGTGTTTGATTCGGAACCCCTGTTCGAGCTGGAGCCGGAAGCGGCGGAGCCCGTCGGTTATGCCGAGATGGCTGTATTGCCACTGGACGAACTGATGGCCGCCGACTGGGCCGCTGCCCTGGCCGGGGTGGAAGATGACCTGCGTGCCGTACTGAGGTTCCTCGCTGACGACGTCGCGGCCGGGCACCAGGTGCTGCCGTCGCCGTCGAATGTCCTCCGCGCGTTCCGGCAGCCGCTGGCGGACGTCAAGGTACTGATCCTGGGGCAGGACCCGTACCCAACCCCGGGGCACGCCGTCGGCCTGTCCTTCGCTGTGGCCCCGCAGACCCGTCCCATTCCGCGCAGCCTGGCAAACATCTACAAGGAGCTCGAGGCCGATGTGGGAGTACCGGCGCGCGTGCACGGCGACCTCAGCGCTTGGGCGGACCAGGGCGTGCTGCTCCTGAACCGGGTCATGAGCGTGCGTGCCGGAGCCGCGGGTTCCCACCGCGGAAAGGGCTGGGAGAAAATCACGACGGCGGCAGTCACCGCGGTGGCCGGGCGACGGAAAGCTGACGGCAGCGCATTTCCGCTGGTGGCTGTGCTGTGGGGCAAGGACGCGGAGGCAGTCCGGCCCCTTTTGCCCGGCGCCGCGGTAGTGTCCAGCGCGCACCCGAGCCCATTGTCGGCGTCGCGCGGTTTCTTCGGTTCCCGGCCGTTCAGCCAAGCCAATGCGCTGCTGAACGAGCAAGGAAGCCCTGGCGTAACCTGGGAACTCCCGCCACTCCCTTAGCTTAGGCTTGCCTTATGAGCACCGTTCCCGCTGCCACCAGCGCCACCAAAAAGTCGCGTCCCCAAATCAACCTCACCGTGGTCCGCCGCGAGCAGCTTTCGCCGCACATGGTCAGGATCGTTGCCGGCGGCGACGGCTTCGCCGACTACGTCAACAACGATTTTGTTGACCGCTACGTGAAGATCGTGTTCCCCCAGGCAGGCGTTGACTACGCCCAGCCGCTGGACCTGTGGACCATCCGCGAGACCATGCCCCGTGAGCAGTGGCCCTTCACCCGGACCTACACCGTCAGGTGGGTGGACTCCGTGGCACAGGAGTTGGCCATCGACTTTGTGATCCACGGCGACGAAGGACTGGCCGGCCCGTGGGCGGCCTCCGCCCGGCCCGGCGACCCGCTGACCTTTACCGGTCCCGGCGGCGCCTACAACCCGGCGCCCGACGCCGACTGGTACCTTTTCGCCGGCGATGAAGCCGCCCTGCCCGCCATCGCGGCCTCCTTGGAAGCCCTGCCAACGGAGGCACAGGGCGTGGCTTTCCTCGAGGTTGACTCCGACGCCGACATCCAGCCCATCGCAGCCCCTGCCGGTGTCAAGCTCACGTGGCTCCGGCGCAACGGCGCACCGGCCGGCACCGGTGACCTGCTGGTGTCGGCAGTCGCTAACGCCGACTGGCCCGCCGTCGGCAAGGTCGACGTCTTTGCCCATGGCGAGCGCGGCTACATGAAGGGCCTGCGCGAGGTGTTCTTTGTCCAGCAGGGCCTGGACCGCAAGCAGGTTTCGCTGTCCGGTTACTGGGCCGCGGGCCGGGTCGAAGATGACTTCCAGGCCGAGAAGAAACTGCCCATCGGGCAGATTTAGCCCCGTTAGCGGCGGCGGGCGCGCCTGCGCTCGTTGCTGGCCAGGCTCCGCGTCAACGGCCTGGCCAGGGTGTCGCCCAGGACGATCCCGCCCGCAGCGCCGAGCACGATGGCGCCGGCGTTCAGCATGCCCCCTGCGCCCAGGAGGATCTCGGATTCCTCGATGGACAGGACATACATGGACCGGAAGATCGTCAGGCCCGGCAGCAGGATCAGCGCCGCCGGCACGGCGACCACCAGCTGGGGCGCACCCATCTTCAATGCCACCACCCGGGCCAGCAGACCGATCACCACGGCGGACAACGCCGGCGAGAACCTGTCGCTGATCCCCAGCGAGCTGGCGCCGAGAAGCACCAGGTACCCGGCGACGCCCACGGCAGCGGTGGGCAGGAGCAGCTTCCACGCCGTCTGTTCGGTGACCCCGATGGCCATGACAGCCAGGGCCGTGAGGACCACCAGCACCCACAGGTCATAGGCGGGGCTGAATGTTTCCGTGACGTCGATTTCCTGCATCCCCGTCATGGAACCGACCACCAACGCGACGGCAATGCCTGCCACGAGGGCGCCGAAGATCAGGACTGTGGACAGGAACCTTCCGGCGGCCGTCACCGGGAAGCCGTTGATCGCGTCCTGCACCGAGGACACCAGGCGGCCCGTGGGCAGCAGTAGCAGGATACCGCCCACCACCACGATGGCCGGCGCGGTGGTGAGGTTGAACTGCCACAGCAGCAGTGCCATGAAAGTCACCACAAACGAACACGTCGCGGTAGTGAAGAAGTCAGGTACTCGCCAACGGCCCAGCTGGCGCGACAGCAGGCTCACGCCGATGTTGACCACAAAGGCGATAGCTGAGGACACGGGACCGCCACCCAGTACGCCAACGAATGCTGCCGCGAAGACGCCGAAGGCCACGGTCACCATCCAACGTGGGAAGGGCTTGGGGCTGGTGATGGCCTCATCGAGCCGGCGGATTGCCTCGTCCCGGCCCACTCCCCCGGCCACGATGTCCGTAACGAGCTGATGGACCTTGGCCAGCCCGGCGTAGTTGTTGGTCCAGGACCGCACAACGCGCAACAGGGCTATGGGCGTCTGGTCTTTGGGCGCGTAGTTGATCCCGACCGACTGGTTGGTGATGTCCACTTCGATGTTCTTCAGCCCCAGGGCTGCCGTCACGGCGATGATGCTCGTCTCGACTTCCAATGCGCCGGCGCCATAACGGAACATGGTTTCGGCCAGGTGCAGGGCAAAGTCCAGGGTCTTGCGGGCGGAAGTGTCCACGCCTCCCACTTGGATCATGGGGTTGGCGTACGGGCTGCCTGCGAGCCTGTCCACGATACTCAGCGGCGCCGTCGGTGGGTTCTCCCCTTGGACCAGGCGCCGCAGCATCCGCTTTGCCGCGGCGTTCTGCCGGACCTGGGAGGGGGAAAGTGGCTCAGTCTTCGGCAGGCCGTCAGTGTGAGGCCTGTTCCGGGGATCCCCGGGTCGATCTGTCACGCTGGTCCTCTTCCGGGGGTGCTTATCGTGGTCTTTACGCGGTGTTTTCGGCGGGGGCTGGTTCTTCGCCGGAAGCCTGGCGTTTCAGCGGGAGCCTGCCCAGCAGCGTGCGGGCAATTGCCACCGCGGCCCGGGCGATCCTGTTGGCTTGGAAAACCAAGGGCCGCACCGGCATCACGAAATCGCCCAGCAGCTGGACCACCTCACCGCCGAAACCCTTCTTGAAGGCGTAGCCGCCGTGGCCTTCCTCGTCCTGTCCCTGGATGCCGAAGGTGCCGTAGAAGTTGTAGCGGCTGTAGCCCTTTTCCAGCGCATGGAGCATCATGCCCCAGTAGAGGGAGGTGGCCCCGTTGAAGTAGATATAGTCCTGTTTGGTGCCGCCGATGACGCACACCAGCTCGTCGCCGAAGCAGACGAAGTGGATGGCCGCCACCGTTGCCACGCCAACGGAATCCGGGAACCGCTCAATGTCCTTGAGGCTGCGCTCATAGCTGTCGACGAGGTCCTGTACCACCTTGAGGCGGTTGGCCTTCTTCTTGCTGCCGGTCTCTTCGACCTCCCGGCGGAGTTCGGCCGCCGCAGCGGTCTCGGCTTCAAGGCGTTCGGTGATGGATTTGCGGTACGCGGGGATGTCGATCTTGGCCATCATGAGCTTGGTGAACTCGGACGAAGTGGTCCGCAGCAGCTGCTCGTAGTATTCGCGTTCGCGGTAGATGAAGCCCTTTTCGTCGCCGGCCGTGCTCAGGGCGTCGTAGAACTCGTCCAGGGTTTCCAGGGTGGCCTGTTCCAGGAAGACGCCGTTCTTTTCGGCCTTCCGGATGGCTTTGCGCGTGCGGTAGCTGGTGCCCATGATGAGCTCTTCGGCGTCCGTGACGCCGTCGAGGGTCTTAATGAACATCCAGTTCACGTTGGCGAAGTTCATGTCCGAGCCCTGGTGGGCAAATCCGAGCCGCGCAAGCTCTGCTACCAGCGGGCGGTTGTCCGTGATCTCTGGGTGTTCGGCCCCGTCCTCGTCGCGTGCGACAAAGGGAAGGTTCGGGGAGATCCGCAGCTCAGCGGCTTTGCGTTCCGCTGCCCTGGTTTTCAGGAGTTCGACGACGTCACGCACCAGGGTGGAGTCCGTGTAGTCCATCAGCGGCCCCTTGGCGCACTCGCACACTGTGTACCCGAAGCGGTTGGTGGTGTAGTTCAGTTTGCCGGCGGCCACCAGTTCGCCATCACGACGGACTCCGAACAGCTCCACTGCCTGCCCGCGGGCGCGCTGGAACCGGGCGAAGTCGGCGGACTGGATGAAGTTGTTCTGCGGGTGGCTGACTGAAAAGGCCTCGAAGTCGGCGTCGCTGAGGATAGCGAACTCGAGCTCGGTCGCGGCCTTGGTTGAATTCACGGGAAAGTTCCTCACCTGTGGATGTGCTGCCGAATGGTGGCAGCGCTGAGATGTTGTGGACGGTGGTGTGTGGCGGCTCAGTAGAACTGGTTGCCGGTACGCATGGTTTCGAGGCGCCGGAAAACACGCTCGGCGCCCTTGACCCAGAGCCGGTGCCGGACGGGTGCGAGGACGAAGTCGTAGCAGCCCACAAAGTCCGTGACTGTTTTGCTGAAGCTGGTTTTGAACATGCCCATGCCGTAAAGGTTGTGGGACTTGTCCTTGATCCTGTCCGCGGGCGGGGTGCCGCAGAAGTCATACTCGGCGCAGCCGAGCTCCTTCATCCTGCGGATCGCGGCCCACTGGACCAGGTGCGAATCACCGTACTGCTTCCGGTTCTGGGTGGACCCGCCGTCTTTGTACGTCGCCTTTGCCCCATAGTTGATTACAAAGGCGCCCACGCTCGGTTTCCCGTCCTCGTAGGCGAAGAAGAAGCTGCCTTGGCCACGGTCACAGAACTCGTCCCAGAACCGGGCGTAGTACTCATAACTGCGAAGGGGCATGGACCCTTTGGCTTTGACGGTGTTGGCCATCAGGTCATAGAGGGCGCGGTAGGTCTCCGGGCCCTGCTCCCGCTGGACCACTTCACAGCCCTCGCGCTCTGCCCGGCGGATAGCGTTGCGGGCACGTGAGGAAATGGACCGGAACACCTCGTTTTCCGGCGCGGAGATGTCCAGCAGGGCTGTGGAGTCGTTCGACTGGATGTTGGGGGCCTTCACCAGGCCGGCGGAAGCCAGCTCAGCCCGGGCTTCCGGTGAGGCGACGATGTCCGGCTCCACTTTGATGGCGAAAACGTTCAGCTTCCGTGCTTTCACAAATTCGGCACAGGCGGCCAAGGCCGGTTTGAGGTCCTCCGCGGCCCGGACGTCGGGCCCTTTGATGAGGTACCAGAGACGGCCCAGCACCGGGAATTTCTTCTCCAGGACCAGGTTGTAGCTGGCGGTTCCGCTGTTCTCCAGGACCAGGAAGCGGACAGCCCAACCGTTGCCGTTCTTCACCGAAGCGTAGGCCGCAGACTGCAGCATATTGCCGCCGTTCGGGTTCGCAGTGACGTGCTTGTCCCAGTTCTCAATTTCCTCGCCTGTGGCAAAGCGGGCGGTGAATTCTCGCAAGGGGGCGTGTCCTGTCTGTTGGTCTTGTGCGCGGTTCTGTACGTGTGGCTGCGGGCAGACATGTAGCCACAAGTCTAAAGCCTGAACCGGTACGGGCTTTTCCGCGCGTCCGTGGCCGCCTTGACTCGGGGTCCACGCTTCGTAAGGGTTGACGCATGGAGCCGCACCCTGAAGAGTCCACGCCCCGCTCCGGCAACCCCGCAGGAAACTACGGACCGGGCACGCAGATTGTGGCACTCGCCATCTTCCTGGGAGCCTCAGCACTGGTGGCATGGCTGGGGGCCTTTGCCACCGTAAACAACGTCAACGGCTGGTACGTCACCGCCGACAAAGCTCCGTGGACGCCGGCCAATGGGGTTTTCGGTCCGGTCTGGACGTTGCTGTACGCGGCCATGGCCGTGGCCGCCTGGCTGGTGTGGCGCCGCCGTGTGCCGGAGTCGAGGCCGGCGCTGGTCACCTACGGTATCCAGCTGATCCTCAACCTGCTGTGGACCCCGGTTTTCTTTGGCCTCTACCCTGTGCTGGGCACCACTGCGCTGTGGCTGGCGTTCGCGATCATCCTTGCCTTGATCGTGGCTGTGGCTTTCACGGTGCTCCGGTTCGGACCCATCAGCACGGCAGCAGGACTACTCCTGCTGCCCTACATCACCTGGATCGTGTTTGCGTCATCCCTGAATCTCTGGGCGGCGCTGCATAACTAGCATTCAACAACGTTGACGGCCAGGCCGCCCATCGCGGTCTCCTTGTACTTGGAGCTCATGTCCTTGCCGGTTTCGCGCATGGTCACGATGACTTCGTCGAGGGACACGCGGTGCGAGCCGTCACCCCAGAGCGCCATCTTCGCCGCGTTGATGGCCTTGGCAGCAGCGATGGCGTTGCGTTCGATGCACGGCACCTGTACGAGCCCTCCGATGGGGTCGCAGGTGAGGCCCAGGTTGTGTTCCATGGCGATCTCCGCGGCGTTCTCCACCTGCTGCGGTGTCCCGCCCATCACCTCGGCCAGGCCTGCGGCGGCCATGGACGACGCCGACCCCACCTCGCCCTGGCAACCCACCTCGGCGCCGGAAATGGACGCCTGTTCCTTGTACAGCACCCCGATGGCGCCGGCCGTGAGCAGGAACTTCACCACGACGTCGTCGCGGTCTTCCTGAGTGGCGTTCTCCATCCCTGGGGCGAAGTGCAGCGCGTAGTACAGGACAGCCGGGATGATGCCGGCGGCACCATTGGTCGGGGCGGTGACCACCCGCCCGCCGGAGGCGTTCTCCTCGTTGACGGCTAGGGCGATCAGGTTTACCCATTCCTGCCAGTACTTGGGGTCCCGGTAGTCGGGATCGTGGTCCCGGCTTTCCTTCAGGAGACGTTCGTGCCAGTCGGGGGCCCGACGGCGGACCTTCAGTCCGCCGGGCAGCAGCCCTTCGCGCTTGAGGCTGGTTTCCACGCAACCTTCCATCACCGAATAGATGTGCAGGAGCCCTGCGCGGATCTCCTGCTCGGACCGGGAGGCGCGTTCGTTGACGAACATGACCTCACCGATGGACAGGCCCTTGGACTGGCAGCGGCCCAGCAGTTCGGCCGCTGTCCGGAACGGAAGCGGAAGTTCCTTCTTGGACTCGTCCAGTTCCTTCAGCGCGGCGTCCTCCTCGCCCTCGCGGACGATAAAGCCGCCGCCCACTGAGAAAAAAGTGGCGCTGTGGAGGATTTCGCCGTCAGAGTCCGAAACGGTGAAGGTCATGCCGTTGGTGTGCCGCGGCAGGATGGTCAGCGGGCGCAGGACCATGTCCTTCACGCCGTAGGGCAGGGGAACACCGTTCCCACCGCCAGCACCGGCCAACTGAAGCGTTCCCGTCTCAGCGATCGCAGCCAGCCGCTCCTCCACCTCGTCAGGCAGGATCTTCTCGGGATGGAAGCCTTCCAAGCCGAGAAGGATCGCCGTCATCGTCCCGTGCCCGTGGCCCGTCGCGGCGAGGGAGCCGTACAGGTCAACCCGCAGGCTCGCAACGTCCCCCAGCTTCCCTGAGGCCTGAAGCTCCTCTGCGAACACAGCAGCAGCCCGCATGGGACCCACAGTGTGTGAACTGGAAGGTCCAATCCCGATCGAAAAAAGATCAAAGACACCAACAGCCATGGTCAGTTCCTAACTAGGTAAGTGGTGGGGTTGCGTGAGCATGTCGCCAGGGCGACGGGACCGCGAGCGTCGGCGGAGCCGGGCTTTTCGAAAGCGTGCGTCAAAGCGACGAAGGAGCAGCACGCGTGAAAAGTCCGGTCCGCCGGCGCGGACCCAGCCGCAACGAGGCACTCAGGCGAGGTTGGCGACCGCGGGGTAGAGCGGGTGGGCTGCAGCAAGGGCCTCTACGCGGTGACGCAGGCCCGTAAGGTCCGTGCCGGCGTCGGCCTTCAGAGCCTCGGCGATGATGTCCGCGACCTCACGGAAGGCGGCTTCGCCAAAGCCGCGGGTGGCCAGCGCCGGGGTGCCGATGCGCAGCCCGGAGGTGACCATCGGCGGGCGGGGGTCGAACGGCACGGCGTTGCGGTTGACCGTGATGTCGATCTCCGCGAGCCGGTCCTCGGCCTGCTGGCCGTCAAGTTCGCAGTTGCGCAGGTCCACCAGGACCAGGTGCACGTCGGTGCCGCCGGAGATCACGTTGATGCCCTTGGCGGTGACGTCTGGCTGGACCAGGCGGTCGGCCAGGATCCGGGCACCGGCCAGGACGCGTTCCTGCCGTTCTTTGAATTCGGCGGACGCGGCGATCTTGAACGCCACGGCTTTTCCTGCGATGACGTGCTCCAGCGGCCCGCCCTGCTGGCCCGGGAACACGGCCGAGTTGATCTTCTTGGCGATCGCGGCGTCGTTGGTCAGGATGATGCCGCCGCGCGGACCGGCGAGGGTCTTGTGCGTGGTGGAGGTGGTGACGTGGGCGTGCGGCACCGGCGAGGGGTGCAGCCCGGCGGCCACGAGCCCTGCGAAGTGCGCCATGTCCACCATCAGGTAGGCGCCCACGGAATCGGCGATCCGGCGGAACTCTGCGAAGTCCAGCTGCCGGGCGTATGCGGACCAGCCGGCGACGATCAGCTGCGGCTTGTGCTCCTGCGCCAGGCGCTCCACCTCGGCCATGTCGATCCGGTGGTCCTCCTCGCGGACCTGGTACGGGATCACGTTGTACAGGCGGCCGGAGAAGTTGATCTTCATGCCGTGGGTCAGGTGGCCACCGTGAGCAAGGTTCAGGCCCATGATGGTGTCGCCCGGCTTGATCAGCGCGTGCATCACCGAGGCATTCGCCTGCGCACCGGAGTGCGGCTGCACGTTGGCGAACTCCGCGCCAAAGAGGGCCTTAACCCTGTCGATAGCCAGTTGCTCGATCACATCGACGTGCTCGCAGCCGCCGTAGTAGCGCTTGCCCGGGTAGCCCTCGGCGTACTTGTTGGTCAGGACCGAGCCCTGCGCCTGCATGACAGCCACCGCGGTGTGGTTCTCCGAGGCGATCATTTCCAGGCCGTCGCGCTGGCGGCCCAGTTCGTCGTCGATCTTGGCCGCGATCTCCGGGTCCAGGACGGACAGGTCCGCGTCCAGTGACGGGGAAACGACCTGCGTAAACTCCGCGGTTTCTGACGTTGCCGGGCTCACAGCTCGCCGCCGTTCTTGGACGCGTAGTCCTGCGCGGAGAGCAGCGGGCCGTCAGACTCGGCCGCCACCTTGAACAGCCAGCCGGCGCCATACGGGTCGCTGTTGATCAGTGCGGGATCTTCGACGACGGCCGGGTTGGTTTCCGTGACCTCGCCCGTCACCGGGGAGTAGAGGTCGGAGACGGACTTGGTGGATTCCACCTCGCCGCAGGTCTCCCCCGCGGTCACGGTCGAGCCGACCTCGGGCAGGTCCACGTACACAATGTCACCGAGGGCGTCCGTGGCCACGGCGGAGATGCCGATGGACACGAGGTTCCCGTCCTCGCGGGCAACCCACTCGTGCTCGTCGGAGTACTGCAGTTCTGCGGCAACTTTAGCCATGTGTTATTTCCTTAGTTTGGTTTTGAAAACTGAGAGAACGTCGGGTGGCGCGGACTACTTTTGGCGCTTGTAGAACGGCAATGCCACGACTTCGAAGGGCTCGGTCTTGCCTCGGAGGTCGATGTCCAGGGCAGTGCCGGGCTCCATGAAAGCGACGTCGACGTAGGCCAGGGCCACCGGGTAGCCCAGGCTGGGCGAGGGCTGGCCGGAGGTGACTTCGCCAACCACGGCGCCGTCCTTGAGGACTGGGTAATGTCCGCGGCCGGCCCGGCGCCCGAGTCCCTTAAGGCCAACCAACCTGCGGCCGGTGGTGGCTCCGGCACCGGCTTCCTTCTTGGCGGCGAGCGCCGCCTTGCCCACGAAGTCGCCTTCCTTGGAAAGCGCGACGACGGGTCCCAGGCCGGCGGCGAAGGGGTCGCCCTCCAGGGAGAGTTCGTTGCCGTAGAGCGGCATGCCGGCTTCGAGGCGGAGCGAGTCGCGGGAGGCGAGGCCTGCAGGCACGAGTTCCCCTTCGTCCGCGATGGCGACGATGGCCTGCCAAAGCGCGGCGGCGTCCTCGTTGGCCACGAAGATCTCGAAGCCGTCCTCGCCGGTGTAGCCGGTGCGGGCCAGCAGCAACTCCTGGCCGGCACCTGCCACCAGGAACGGGACCTCGACGGCGGCGTAGTACTTGAGCTCCGTGACCAGGTTGTGCTGGGCGGCAGGGACCAGACGTAGCAGGAGTTCCTCCGCTTTAGGTCCCTGGACAGCGATCAGGGACGTCTCGGCGGAGACGTCGTCCACCACGACGTCGAAGCCGGCAGCGCGCTCGGCCAGCGCAGCTGCCACAGTCTTGGCGTTGCCGGCGTTGGGGACCACCAGGAAGCGGTCTGTGCCGTCTTCTGCGGCAGGACGGCGGTACGTGATGAGGTCATCGATGATTCCGCCGTCCTCGTTGCAGATCAGCGAGTACTTGGCCTTACCCACGGCCATGGCGGAGATCTTGCCCACCAGCGCGTAGTCCAGGAACGCTGCGGCATCGGGGCCGGTGACCCAGACTTCGCCCATGTGGGAGAGGTCGAAGATGCCTGCCGCCCTGCGGACGGCGTGGTGCTCGGCCAGTTCGGAGCTGTACTTGAGCGGCATCTGCCAGCCACCGAAGTCGGTGAAGGAGGCGCCGAGTTTCTTGTGCTCTTCGTAGAGCGCGGTGTAGTTCTCAGTCATCGTGGAGTCCTTAGTTTTCAAACTCGGAAAGCGGCGGGCAGGAGCAGATCAGGTTCCGGTCGCCGGCGGCTCCGTCGATGCGGCCCACGGGCGGGAAGTACTTGTCCTGCTTGAGCGAGGCCACCGGGAACACGGCCTGTTCGCGCGGGTAGGCACGGTCCCAGTCGGTGCTGATGACGGCGGCAGCCGTGTGCGGGGAGTTGCGCAGCGGGCTGTCGTTGACGGTGAAGTCGCCGTGGGCCACCTGGTCGATTTCGGCCCGGATGGCGATCATCGCCGTGATGAAGCGGTCGATCTCGTGCAGGTCCTCGGACTCGGTGGGCTCCACCATGAGTGTCCCGGCCACGGGGAATGCCAGGGTGGGGGCGTGGAACCCGTAGTCGATCAGGCGCTTGGCCACGTCCTCGGCCGTGACGCCGGTCTGGGCGGTCAGCTCACGCAGATCAAGGATGCACTCATGCGCCACGAGTCCGCCTTCGCCCGTGTACAGCACCGGGAAGAAGTCGTTCAGGCGGGCCGCGATGTAGTTGGCCGCGAGCAGTGCCGACTTGGTGGCCTCGGTCAGGCCAGCACCGCCCATGAGCTTCACGTAGGCCCAGGAAATCGGCAGGACACCTGCGGAGCCGAAGCGGGAGGCTGAGATCGGGACGTCGTCGCCTTCGGTCCAGGTGGCAGCGTTGCCCGGCATGAACGGTGCCAGGTGTGCTTTTGCGGCGACCGGGCCCACACCGGGTCCGCCGCCGCCGTGCGGGATGCAGAAGGTTTTGTGGAGGTTCAGGTGCGAGACGTCGCCGCCGAATTTGCCGGGCTGGGCCAGGCCCACCAGGGCGTTCAGGTTGGCACCGTCGATGTACACCTGGCCGCCTGCGGCGTGGATGGCGTCGCAGACTTCGCGGACGTCGGCGTCGTAGACACCGTGCGTCGACGGGTAGGTGATCATGATGCAGGACAGTGCGTCCTTGTGGGCCTCGATCTTGGCGTAGAGGTCGGTGTGGTCGATGGTGCCGTCGGCGGCGGTGGCCACCACAACCACCTTCATGCCGGCCAGGACGGCCGAGGCCGCGTTGGTGCCGTGCGCCGAAGCTGGGATCAGGCAGATGTTGCGCTGTTCGTCCCCGCGGGAGCGGTGGTAGCCGCGGATAGCCAGCAGGCCGGCGAGCTCACCCTGGGAACCGGCGTTGGGCTGGATGGATACTTGGTCGTAGCCGGTGATCTCGGTCAGCTGGGACTCGAGGTCCGCGATCAGTTCCCGCCAGCCTTCGGTCTGGGAGTCGGGCGCGAACGGGTGGATGGAGGCGAATTCCGGCCAGGAGATCGCTTCCATCTCGGCGGTGGCGTTCAGCTTCATGGTGCAGGAGCCCAGCGGGATCATGGTGCGGTCCAGCGCGAGGTCCCGGTCCGAAAGCTTGCGGATGTAGCGCAGCAGCTGGGTCTCGGAGCGGTGGGTGCTGAACACGGGGTGCTGGAGGTAGTCGGAGGAACGCTCGACGGCGGCATCCAGCTCGAACGCAGGGTCGGTGCCAGCGGCCGCGTCAACAGCCTCGGCACCAAAGGCGGCCAGTACGTCATCGACGATTGCCGGCGTCGTGGTTTCATCGGTGGAGAAGCCAACAGTGTTGGCATCGATGCTGCGCAGGTTGATGCCCTTGGCTTCGGCGGCGGCGACGATCGCGGCGGCCTTGCCCGGTACCGAAACGGTGACAGTGTCGAAGAAGCTGGTGTGGAGCACGTCCAGGCCGGCGGCTTTCAGGGACGCTGCGAGGGTCCTAGCGTGGTGGTGGGCGGCCTGCGCGATCGCCTTCAGGCCGTCCGGACCGTGGTACACGGCGTACATGGAGGCCACGATGGCCAGCAGTGCCTGCGCGGTGCAGATGTTGGACGTGGCCTTCTCGCGGCGGATGTGCTGCTCACGGGTCTGCAGCGCCAGGCGGTAGGCCGGCACGCCGGCGTTGTCCTTGGAGACCCCAACGAGGCGGCCCGGCATGGAGCGCTCGAGGCCCTTCTGCACTGCCATGTAGGCGGCGTGCGGGCCGCCGTAGAACAGCGGGACGCCGAAGCGCTGGGCAGAGCCGACGGCGATGTCGGCACCCTGCTCGCCGGGAGGCGTGATGAGGGTCAGTGCCAGCAGGTCCGCGGCCACGGTCACCAGGGCACCGCGGGACTTGGCGTCGGCGATCACGGCGGAGTGGTCGAAGACACGGCCGGAAACACCTGGCTGCTGCAGCACCACACCGTTGATGACGCCGTCGGGCAGGCCCTTGGAAAGGTCAGCGACCTCCACCTCGAAGCCCAGTGCCTCAGCACGCCCCTTCACGATGGCGATGGTCTGCGGCAGGCAGTCGGCGTCCAGGACGGTCTTGCCATCGCGGGCGTCCTTGTTCTTGTTGGCCCGGCGCATCATCAGCACGGCTTCAGCCACGGCGGTGGCTTCATCCAGCAGGGACGCGTTGGCGATGGGAAGGCCCACGAGGTCCTGGACCATGGTCTGGAAGTTCAGCAGCGCCTCAAGACGGCCCTGGGAGATCTCCGGCTGGTAGGGCGTGTACGCGGTGTACCAGGCCGGGCCCTCGAGGATATTGCGGCGGATCACCGGCGGCGTCACGGTGTCGTAGTAGCCCTGGCCGATCATCTGCACGGCGGTCTTGTTCTTGGCGGCGATCCTGCGCAGCTCGGCGAGCGTCTCAACCTCGCTCAAGGCTGCTGAGAGTTCCAGCGCGGAGTCCTGGCGGATGTCCTTCGGAACCGCGGTGTCTACCAGCGCATCGACGGTGTCGTAGCCGACGGCCTTAAGCATGGCGTCGACGTCAGCCTCACGGCGGGCACCGATGTGCCTGTCAACAAAGGGCGCAGAGGCTGAAGTAGCGGTAGCTGGGGCGGCGGAGGCCGGATAGACGGTCACAAGGAACTCCATAATTCAGGCGGCGAGGGTACGCCACATCGATTCGGGTTCCTCCCCGCTCTGTATTGGACCTGAGAGTTTCCGTGCGGTTCCGCTGCTGCGGGACAACACTTGCACCGTCGGTGAGCAGACCGGTCCGGGTGTTCCGGAACGAACCGGGACACCTCAGGCGGACAGCCTGCTACTTTCCAGAGTTGCCTCGCCGCGGCGGTACATGGGCCTGAGAGATTCCTGGGGAGGATTTGCTCCTACGGCGCCTGCTTGTACCTACTAGCAGAACTCTCCCGCCGCAGATCAAAGGCTTATTCATTTGGGATTGAGATTTGGCCGGTGACAGCCATCACCAATTGTCCTATGCCGCAGGCTTTCGGGCAAATGGTGACCGCATCACCACTTTGGACCGGCCTGGCGCCACTCAGCCCCTCAGCCGCTCTACCGCTGCGAGGAGTTCGGCAACGTCACCCTGCCTGCCGTCTGCATTGCCGGACGGCCCGCTCTCCCACATGGCGTTGAAGTACAAGCCGTCCCCCATGTACAGCACGGCCTTGGCCATCGCCTTGCCAACGTCCGCCCCGATCAACTCCAGCCACTGCTGCTGGATGGCGGCGAAACGACGGCGGGCCTCCTCGTGGGCTACCTCGGCCAGGCGGGTGGCGGCAACAAACGAACGGTCCATGGGGGTGTCCGACCAGAGTGAGGACCGGATGAAGTACGCCGCGGCACCCTCAGGCGCTGCCGCCATGGCCGCAAGGTCCTCACCGGCCAGGCGGTCCAGGCGCTCAAGGGTTGCGGTGATCAGCGTTTCCTTGTTCGGAAAGTGATACAGCAGGCCGCCCTTGGACACCCCGGCCTTTTTGGCAACTGCATCGAGGGTGGCAGCACGCTCCCCGACGTCGATGAGGAGTTCTTCAAAGGCGTCGAGGACGGCATCTCGCGCGACGGGTTTTCTGGCCATGGGTCCAATCATGCATCCTAAGGGTCCCCCATTTCTTAACTATACCGTCCAGACGGTACAGTTATTGTCATGACCACGTCCGCAACCTCCCGCCAGAACACCCGCAGCACGCCACCCACCACCGCATCAATACCCGCCGGCACTTCCGGGCAGTGGCGGGACTGGCTCGCTCTGGGGCTGCTCATGTTTCCGGTACTCCTGGTTGCCGTGGACAACACGGCGCTGACGTTTGCGCTGCCTGCCATCGCGAGAAGCCTGGAGACCTCAGGCGTCCAGCTGCTGTGGATTGTGGACGCCTATCCCCTCGTGCTTGCCGGGCTGCTGGTTGCCATGGGCAGCCTGGGTGACCGGATTGGACGCCGGCGGCTGCTGCTGGTCGGCAGTGTCGGTTTCGCGGCAGTCTCGGCGGCCACAGCATTCGCCCCGAGCCCCGAGTGGCTCATAGCCGGCAGGGCGGCGTTGGGATTCTTCGGGGCCATGCTGATGCCGTCCACCCTGTCCCTCATCCGCAATATCTTCCCGGACCCCAACCGGCGCCGGCTGGCCGTGGCCATCTGGGCGGCCGGCTTTTCCGGCGGCGCCGCGCTGGGGCCGATCTTCGGTGGCTGGCTGGTGGAGCAGTTCTGGTGGGGCGCCATCCTTTTGGTCGCCGTACCCATCATGCTGCCCCTCCTGGCCTTCGGTCCCGCCTTCATCCCGGAGTCCAAGGACCCACACCCCGGGCGGGTTGACGTGCCGAGCATCCTGCTTTCCCTGTTGGTGATGGTGCCCGTTGTTTATGGCATCAAAGAACTTGCCACTGAAGGCATAGGGACGCTTCCGCTGCTCGTCATAGGGTTTGGCCTTGCCATGGGATTCGTCTTTGTCCGCCGGCAACTGCGGCTGGCGAGCCCCCTCCTGGACATGTCCCTGTTCCGCAACAGGGTTTTCAGTACGGCCATCACGGCAAACGTCCTGGCGCTGTTTTCTTTCAACGGCTTTATCCTGTTCCTCGCCCAGCATCTGCAGTTACTGGAGGGCATGACGCCGTCCGCCTCCGGCGTGGCCATGATCCCGGCCCTCGTGGCAACGGTGGTGGCCGGACTGGTGGCAGTACCCCTGGTGCGGAAGGTCCGTCCGGGCTTTGTCGTGGCCGGTGGGCTGGCCCTGAGCGCAACCGGCCACGGGCTCGTGGCCTTCGGTAACCACAGCGCCGGCCCGGCCCTCCTGCTGGGAGCACTCCTCATCCTGGCACTGGGGGTGGGAACGGCCGAGACCATCTCGAACGACCTCATCCTGGGCGCTGTTCCCGCCGAGAAGTCAGGCGCCGCAGCCGCCATTTCCGAGACGGGCTACGAAGTGGGATCGCTGCTGGGAACGGCCGTCCTGGGCTCAATCCTGACTGCTTCGTACCAGCACAACCTGCTGGTACCCGCCGGTCTCGCAGCGGCCACATCCGGATCCGGCGCTCACCAGGCGGGCGAGACCCTGGCCGGTGCCATGGAGCTCGCGGGCACGTTGCCCGCACCGCTCGCGGAAGCACTCCGCGCCTCAGCGCGTGCGGCTTTCGATTCCGGGGTGCATATCACCGCGGGGATCGCGCTGGTCCTATTGGCAGGAGCTGCGGTGCTTGCCGCCGTCGTGCTTCACCGGGTTCCGAAGGCGCACTAGGCGAGCGCATTCCAGGAAGCCGGCAGGGCACAGCGTCATTCGCAACAAGAAAGCGCCCGGCTCCGGAGATGGCTCCGGAGC